>JALZUV010000207.1 GCA_023301245.1 Rickettsiales bacterium | reverse complement strand
GGTAATACCACCGCAAAGCACGGCTTGCTCACCAAATAGATCCGTTTCGCACTCGTCTTTGAAGGTGGTTTCGATGATACCGCCTTTCCCGCCGCCAACGCCAAATGCCCATGCAAGCGCGGTTTCTTTCGCGTTGCCTGTCGCATCTTGCGCGATAGCGATAAGGCAAGGAACGCCGCCGCCTTTTAGGAATTCACTGCGAACCGTATGGCCGGGGCCTTTGGGTGCAATCATGATAACGTCAGAGGTTGCTGGCGCTTTAATATATTTAAAGTGGATGTTGAAACCATGGGCGAAAGCAAGGGTAGTGCCTTCTTTTAGGTTGGGAGCAACTTCCGTATTGAAAATGTCGGCTTGGTTTTCATCAGGTGCGAGAATCATGATGATGTCTGCCCACTGTGCTGCCATCGCAGGAGTGGTCACGTCAAAGCCAGCATTCTTCGCTTTTACCGCTGAAGTTGAACCTTCGCGCAGGGCGATTTTAACATTCGCCGCGCCGCTATCTTTTAGGTTAAGTGCATGTGCATGACCTTGGCTTCCATAGCCTATCACTGCAATGTTTTTGTCTTTTATCGCTGAAAAATTTGTGTCTTTATCGTAGTAAACCTGCATGAGAGCCGCTCCATTAGTTATTTCTTAGGGCTATCTATGGAGCTGATTTTGTTAAAAAGCAAGGATTTCTCCGTCTTTGCAGGTTTTTCTTCCTCCACGCTTTTGACCTCATTGGCGCGGGTTAGGGCGTAATCTCGCTCGCGATAAAGCGCAGTAATGCGGCTGATTTCATGTTCGGCAATATCCATTCGCTGCAACACGGCAGCACCAAGCTGCAAACTTGCTTCGTACATTTCGGAGATAGCCAGCGTTGCGCCTGCACCCTCTAGTTTTAGTAAGTTTGCCAAATCGGATGCACGGGCGATAACTGGCACGTTTGGCGCCATATTATGCATGGCGGTCACGGTTTTATTGGCGGCTTTAAAATCATTCATGGTGACCACGGTCGCGCGCGCTCTATCGAGCGCCACGGCGGTCAGCACCTCGCGGCGGCTCGCATCACCAAAATAGACGGATTTTCCACCTTTACGGCAGGCGTTTACAATGCTTGGGTCTGTATCGAGGGCGACATAGTTAATGCCTTCAGCAGCAAGTAGTTTGGCCACGGTTTGCCCCACACGGCCGTAGCCGCAAATGACCACATGGTTGGCAAGGTCAAGCGTTTCGCCCGTGCTTTCGGTGGCTTCAGGGATGGCGGGTAGGCAGCGGCGTTCGGCTAGTTTTTTACCAATAACATAGGCTACAGGGGTTAGCGCCATGGTGACGGCCACCACCAGCATTAATAGCTGGCCAGTTGATTCGCCAATGACTCCAACGCCCATGGCGACACCAAAGAGAATAAAGGCGAATTCTCCACCCTGTGAAAGCAATAGGCCTGCATGCATGGATGCGCCAAGGCTAAAGCGGAAAATACGGCATAAGGCAACAATGATGGCTGCTTTACCTAACATTAACGCAAGCGCCAAACCAAAGACAGTGACAGGCGCTGTTACCAGCATTTCAAAATCAACCGACATGCCGACGACCATGAAGAATAAGCCGAGCAATATACCCTTATAAGGCATAATATCGGCTTCAACTTGGTGTTTATATTCAGTCTCTGCAACGAGCAGTCCTGCCACAAATGCCCCCAGTGCCATTGAGAGTCCAGCGGCGTGGAACCCGTAACCTATGCCTAACACAAGCAATAAGGTGAAGGCGGAAAAGACCTCGCTTTGTTCAAGCGAGGCAATTAGGCGGAACACAGGCGGTAACAACAAGCGGCCACCAATAAAGACTACAGCAAGTGCGAGAACCGCTTTAATGCCTGCCTCTTGAAAGGCTTGGCCGATAGAGGCATCGGTTATTGCCAATAGTGGCACCAGCACTAATAGCGGCACCACGGCCATATCTTGCATCAGCAAAACGGAAAGCGATAAACGGCCGAGTTGCGATTGTTCTTTGCGCTTTTCCGCTACAATTTGCAGCACTAACGCGGTTGAAGATAAGGCGAGGCCGCCACCAATAACAATGGAGGCTTCCATCGATTTACCCGCTAAGTGCGCCACTAAACCAATAAGAAGGCCGCTAAGCAGTACCTGTAAGCCACCAAAACCAAAGACTTGTGTGCGCAAGGCGCGCATTTGCGTGAATGATAATTCGGTACCAATAATGAACAACAATAGCACTACGCCAAGTTCGGCAATATGGGCCATCTCGGTAACATCGCTGATAATATTCAGGCCGAATGGACCAATTAGCGCACCCGCTACCAAATAGCCTAGCACGGAGCTGAGGCGTAATTTGCGAAATATCGCCACGACCGAAACTGCCGCTGCCAGCAAAACTAAAAGTTGAAAAATTGCATCCATAGCCCAGTTTTAATGGGCGATAGAGTCAGATGCAATCAACTAAAGAATTTTGCGGGTGATATTCTTGCTTTCTTCAACACCTGGTTGGTTGAATGCATCTACGTCCATAAACCCAGCCATGAAAATGGTTTCCATCATATAGTGCTGTAGCAATGCGCCGATAGTAAAGTCGGAATCATCTTTCAGTGCAATGTGACGAGTGGCCACGCCATAATTGATGAGGCTTTGCTGTGTCGCTTGCGCTTGCGCGGCGATAATATCGCCAATGTGTAAACCACCCAGATAATCCATACCGATAGATTTTGCCATTTCAGCGGCAATCGGCTCGCCTTGGCCTTTCGTGTCGAGCGTGACAAAGGTGATGAGTTTATCTTTTGGCCCTTCAGCATAAAGCTGTAGTTGGCTGTGCTGATCAACGGCGCCAAGTGCTGCAACGGCGGTGGTGCCTTTGCCTTCTTTACCGACTGATTCGCCCCATAGCTGTTGATACCATTTGCCGAAATATTGCAATCTATCAATGTAAGGCATAAGCACAGAAATACTCTTGCCCTGAGCGCTCAGTGTGTAATTGAGCGCGGCGCCAATGGCGGGAGCCGAAGTTTCAGGCGAGGCCGCGATTTGATCCATTACGGCTTTTGCGCCTTCGCGTAGGGCGCTAATATCGACCCCTGCAATGGCAGCGGGTAGCAGGCCGACCACGGAGAGTACTGAAAAGCGTCCACCCAATTCAGGGTCATGGTCGAGAATTTCCATCTCATAATTTGCCGCCATTTTGCGCAATGCGCGGTCACCCGGCATTGAGATTGCCAAGCAATGCTCCTTAACAGGCAAGCCTTTGGCTTCTAATTGTTCGATGGTTAGCATCGCCTGCATCATGGTTTCAACTGTGTTGCCTGACTTGCTGACGAAGAGAAAGAACGTATCGGCCAGCGGAAGTTGGCTGTATAGTTGTTCCATTGTATGTGGGTCAGTATTGTCGATGAAATGTGCGTTTAGGCCGCTATTGCCAAATTTAGGCTGTTTTAAGCTGCAAAGCGTCATCGCGCCTAGGCTGGAGCCACCTGTGCCCATCACTACCAGATGCGAGAATTTTTCGCGTATTCGCTGTGCAGTTCGCTCAATCATTGCTGTATCGGTATTAAATGGCTCGGAAATAACCGATAATTCGCCATTTTTATTGCGGGTTTTAAGGGCGGCAACAATATCAGATGCGCGGGATAGTGTTTTATCAATATCGGCTTGAGATAGGCTGCTACCGCTTACTTTGCCGTTTAGGCTGGCGGAAATATCTTGGGTATAAGGCAATTGAGTCATTTATTTATTCTCCTTTAGGTTGGCCAACCATAACCATGAGCGGTGGGTTAGCCAATAATTTTGCGGCGACGCGATTAACGTCTTTTAAGGTGACCTGTTTAAAGTAGCTATTACGTTTTTGCAAATAATCTGCGCCCAAGCCATAGCGCTGCATTGAGCTTAGGTAACTTACTTGCGAGCCTAAGCTATCCAACGCTAGCGGAAAAGAGCCCGTGATATAATCAATCGCATTTTGCACTTCGGCTTGTGCTGCGCCTTTTTGCGCGAAATTTGCTAGCACATCGCGCACTACGCTGGCCGCTTCAAGTGCTTTTTCATTTTGTGTGGCGAAGCTACCAAATATCCCGCTGCTATAGCGTGAAGGCGAAAGTGATGAGGAGGCATAATAGGCTAATCCTCGCTGCTGTCGTACTGCGCTCGATAAGCGGCTGGTCAAGCCGCCCCCGCCTAAAATATGATTCATGATATAAGCGGCGTAAAAATCAGGATCGGAGCGTTTAACGGACGGCAATCCGAAAAGCGCCACCGTTTGTGGCACTTTTTGCTGCAAAATGATATTTTCACTGCTGCCGATAATGGTTTGAGCTTGGTTGATTTTAGGGGCAGCGCTTTTTGCGGGCAGTGCTTCGATGAGCGTGGTAAAATGTTTGGAGAGCGTGGCCGTTGAAACATCGCCAGCGGCACTAATTAGCAGCGAATCTGCCGCGAGCATCTTATGCCACGCCTTTGCATCTTCTGTCGTAATGGTGGGAACTGATTTCTCGGTTCCTTGCACAGGTAATGCATAAGGGTGGTTGCCATAGGCGTGCGCATTAAAATGCACCGAGGCTATCCAGCTGGGGCTTTCCTTGTTTTTCTTTAGCGAAGATAGGGTCTGACTGCGTATCTTAGCAAGATTGGTTTCGGCAAACTTTGGTTGAGTCAGCATTTGCGTTAACAGCCGCATTGCATCATCCAAATGTAGGGTGAGGGTTTGCAGGGTAATGCTGGTGCTATCTTTGCCGACGGATACGGAAATATCAATGGCTCTATTTTCTAGCTCGCGGCGAAAGGCGAGACGAGAAAGGCTATCAGTGCCCTCCATCAGCATTTTACCGCCGAGCGCCGCACGACCTGCCTTGCTATCAGGGTCGCTTGTTGCCCCAGCGTTGGTGAAGTTTAGCTGAATAATCGCCATAGGCAGAGCGTCAGCCTGCAAGCTTAAAAAGCTGTGACCGCTTGGCAGCATGGTTTTTTCAACTGCTGCTTGTGCAGTAAGCGAAGTGGCGCAGATGAGTATAAAAAGCAAAAAATATCGCATAGCGCGCAATCTAGGCGGCCTTTGCGTATTGACGCAAGGAAATAGTCGCGCTACTGAATTGATTAGGAATTGTTAATAAACTATTAATTAATTTGCGCTAATGTAAATTTGAAGGGAAATATCATCGACACCACACGCCATCGTTTAAATAAAGTATTCCAGATTAACCTTATGTTTTTGCTGGCACATTTTGTATTATATGGCGGCACGATGAAATTACTGTTAGGCCTGCATAACCCCTTCGCTGATTTTGTCGTTGTGCTAGGATTTACCTCACTCATTGGTTTGTGGCTTTGTTTTGACTTTATGATGCCCGTTTTTTGCGAGGCAGTGCGACATAAAGACAAGGAAATGCTTCGCCCCGTAAGCTGGATGATGGCCTTTAGTGTCTTCGCCTTTGTTGCGGGTGGTTACCAAGTTGCCCTTGCCGCTGTTTAGCGCTTTCCCTTTTCTGGCATAATCCTTGCTTTCCTTATTAAGGCTATGGATACAAATATCATATCAACAGAAACTACCCGTGCTTCGCGCGGGTTTCGTTCGTCGCAAAAACCGACGCAGCAATTTAACGACATTAGCTTTGGCGATGTGTTAGATGCTTTTAACCCGTTAAACCATATTCCAATTATTTCTAACCTAAAGAGCGATAATACAAACCCTGTTTCCTCTATCGCTAAAATGACGGGCGGCGCATTGCTTGGCGGCCCTGTAGGGTTAGCGATTTCTGCTATTGATATAGTGGTAAGCGAGGCTACGGGCAAAACCATGCTAGGCAATGCGATTGAAACCGTGTTCGGCAAGGGTGCGGGCGATAGCGAAGCGAGCGCCACATTACCTGCCCAGTTACCGTCCCAGCAAGCATCACAGCGCTATCAATCTTTCGCGGATGCCCATAAACGCCACGCCCACACATGGCGAGCCTAAAGGAAATTAAGGGTTTTATAGATATTGTGCATCCAGACGCTGCCCCAACTTAAGTGAGTCGCAGGCCTTAGGTATTTTCGGTAGAGCGGAAACCATGCGCGGTGGCGCGGCTATGATAGCCCATACGATATAGGGAATAGAGCAAAGTGTTTTCACTCATAATTTTGTTGGGTCTAACACTGTTTGGGAAAAGAAACTCACGATTGCCGCTGATTTTTTGAATATCGCGCAAAAGGGCAATAGTCTGGTCGGTTATGGGTCTATCGCCTGAATAGAGTTTTACAGCGTCGTTGATATGATTTTCCATCGTGTGTGGGTAGCGATAATAACGAATAGTGCCGTGTGGCTTATCAGGGCCAAATAAACGATTGGTTCGCGAAAATGCTTGAATAATGTTTTGATATTCAATCACCTTGTCCAAATACAAGGTGTTGAGCCATTTAGAGTCAAAGCCCGTGAGCATTTGGTTAACCACAATCAGCAAATCAAGCTGCTTAGAAGGGACAGTATGAATGCGCTCGTAAGGTTTTTTATGAGCAAGACGTTTAGCTAAATCCTTTTTAAAGGCTCCGTGGCGAGCAAAATCAAAGTCTTGTCCATAGCGCGCGTTGTAGTCGGCCATAATTTCTTCTAAGCCGTCACCCTTAAATGTTGATCCACGGTCACCGCTGCCGTCGTTATCAATATTGGGGTCAAATAGTGCGGATATTTTAAGCTCGGGTTTGGCGGCTTTTAAGCGGCGATAATAGTCAATTGCTTCAGCAATGCTATTAGTCGCAAAAATGGCGTGAAACTTATTACCTTGGCTAAGGACGTCCCACTCGCCCAAAATATCTTCTACGACTTTAACTTGATGGTCATCGGTTAAATATTGTTCTTTGGGCACATAGTCTTCTATGCCTTTAGTGAGCTTAGGTACCATAAAAAGGTACCAGTTTGAAGAGATAAGCTACCGAAAAACAGCTACTTACAGTATAAACAATGGCTTAGTGGAAAAATGGTGGAGGATACAGGAGTCGAACCTGCGACCTCTTGAATGCAAATCAAGCGCTCTACCAACTGAGCTAATCCCCCACAACAAGAAGATGACTGTTTGCCGCGCTTGGCGGGATAAGTCAAGTGAAAAGCGGGGCTAGTATTTCAGATGAATGTTTGTATAAAACTTTTATGCGGTTTTTATTCCTTATTTTATTCCCCCTCTTCCTTGTTGGTCTTGGGGTTTATGGGGCTGGATCATCCTTGCCTGAGAAGAATGTCATTATACATGGAGTTACGCTTCCTGCAGCTAAAACCGAGGTTTGGGCGCAGGTGCATGACATCGCTGTTTTGCCTAAGTGGCACTCAAATGTAGAGAAGGTGACGGCGGCTCCTAAGCAAGATGAAGAGAAGATTGTATGGTACGTTGAGGCCAAAGAAAAACAATCTTATCGTTTAGAGGTCACTTACAGGCTAGAGCCTGATATTATGCAAATATCAATGGATGAAAATACGCTGCCCTATCGTTCGCAGTGGGATATTAGCTTGAATGATAAGACAGTGAAGGCGGCCACAAAGGAAGAAGAGGATAAAGTTACCACTTTCCTCAAAATTACGGAAACTGCTTATACACCCAACCCTTTTGCGCGCTTCTTTATGAATTACTTTATCGGCTATGATTCTGAAGTGATCTCTTATTTAGAGAGCCTCGCAAAATATTTTAAGGTAGAAAATGTTGAAATTAGAGAATTGGCCGCATAATGCAGGATAAAGCAGAACAACTACTGGAAATGGCAATGAAGTTAGGCGCTGAGAGCGCTGATGTTTTAGCGTCTAGCTCTACTAGTGTCAGTACCTCCATTCGACTTGGAAAGCTTGAAGAGCTAGAGCGTGCCGAATCGGGTGGTATTGGCTTGCGTGTTTTTATCGGACAGCAGCAAGGCGTAACGTCTGGTAGTGATCTACGCAGTGACAGCCTATCTCAGATGGCGGAGCGAGCCGTAGCAATCGCTAAGCAAGCGCCCAAAGATATTTATGCAGGCTTACCTGCAAAAGAGGCTTATGCAAAAGAATGGCCAACATTAAATTTAACCGATGATAGTGAGCCAGAGGCAGAGTGGTTATTACAGCAGGCTCGTGAAGCAGAAGATGCTGCGTTGGCAATCAAGGGAATTACGAATAGTGAGGGTGGCAACGCTAATTATGGCCGCAGCGAAATTAGCCTGGTCACAAGTGATGGCTTTAAGGGTGATTATGCTAAAACCTCTTTTGGTTTATCTGCAAGCGTACTGGCAGGGCAAGATGATAAGATGGAGCGTGACTATGCTTATAGTTCGGCGCGTCACCTTAAGTCATTGAAAAGCGGTGCAGAAATTGGTAAAGAGGCGGCTGAAAGAGCCTTAAAACGTCTGAATCCAAGAAAAGTAAAAACCTGCACCATTCCAGTAGTTTTTGATCGCCGCGTCGCACGTGGACTCGTAGGAAGCTTCACTAGTGCCATTTCTGGTGCTGCAGTGGCGCGAGGCACTTCTTTCTTAAAAGATAAGATGGGGGAGGCTGTTTTCTCTT
Organism: Rickettsiales bacterium; assembly: GCA_023301245.1. Lineage (GTDB taxonomy): Bacteria > Pseudomonadota > Alphaproteobacteria > Rickettsiales > JALZUV01 > JALZUV01. The sequence goes on along the minus strand of JALZUV010000207.1, from coordinate 1,671 downwards.
CCGCTATCAGCATTACTGATAATCCTCATTTAGAATCCGCATTGGGATCGCGCCCGTTTGATGGCGAAGGTTGCGAGAGTAAACCACTAGAGTTAGTGACTGATGGTATATTACAGCACTGGTTGCTTGATAGTCGCTCGGCGCGACAGTTAGGTTTAGAAACCAATGGTCGTGCTGCAAGAGGCTTGTCGGCTGGTACAACTCCGAGCAGCACTAATGTAGCTCTGAATGCAGGGGAGATAAGCTTTGAGTCTTTAATTGGTGAAATTGAAGACGGGTTTTATGTGACCGAAACTTTTGGTATGGGAGTAAATTTGGTCACTGGTGATTACAGCCAAGGCGCTAGCGGCTTTTGGATTGAGAATGGCAAAATAACCTATTCAGTGAGTGAGGTGACGATTGCCAGTACTTTGCAGGAGATGTTTGCCAGTATGACCGCGGCTAATGACTTAACGACAGAGTATGCGACAAATACTCCTACATTACGAATAGAGAAGATGACGGTTGCGGGCAACTAAGCCACTCTCAAGTTACGCAGTGACTGCCGATATTGACAAAAAATCTATAAACTCCAGATCATTTCTGCTAAAAAGCGATTATGCCGTTCACTGAACATGAAATTAAAGATAATAAAACGCTGCTTAAGCGTTTATATCACGAGTACCTAAGCCAATTTAAAGGCAAGATGGCGCTTGCCGGTGTGTTAATGGCGCTAGTTGCCGCCACGACCGCGGCCAATGCATGGCTAATGCAGCCCGTATTGGATGATATCTTCCTCAATAAGAATCGCGATATGCTTTATGTTATTCCAATCGCCGTATTGGTAATTTTCACGGTGAAATCAGTGGCAACTTATGGGCAAAGCTTAATCCTTCAGTTAATGGGTCAGCGCATATTAGCGACGATGCAGCAACAATTATATCGCCATCTTATTCATGCAGATATTGGCTTGTTTACGCAAGCCTCATCGGGTCGGCTAATCTCACGCTTTACGAATGATATTTATATTATGCGTCAATCGGTTTCCTCGCTCTTTACGGGTGTGATTAAAGAGGTGCTGACGTTAATTTTCTTAGTAGCAGTCATGCTTTATCAAAGTTGGGAATTAGCGCTTGTTGCTTTAGTGATTTTCCCTGTGACCGCATGGCCAATTATACGCCTTGGCAAAAGAATGCGTAAAATTTCAGGTCAAACTCAGGCAAATTTAAGTGAATTTGCTGGCCAGCTTGATGAAACTTTCGCAGGGGTACGGCTCGTCAAGGCCTACGCGCAGGAAGAGCGTGAAATTAGCAAAGCTAGCAACATGATTGAGTCGCTTTATCAGCTTTATGCTAAGGCAGCCAAGGTGCAGGCCGCAGCCTCGCCGATGATGGAGCTTTTCACAGGTATCGTCATTGCCGCTATTATTGGTTGGGGTGGCGCGCAAGTAATGGATGGCACGACAACGCCTGGTATGTTCTTTAGTTTTATCACCGCGCTTATCATGGCTTATAAGCCCGCTAAAGTGCTGGCAGGTATGAATACTCAGCTTCAAGAAGGCATGGCTGCCGCGAGCCGATTATTTTCAATGCTTGATACACCAGCGACAGTAATGGATGCGCCTAATGCGGCGGAGTTAACGGTTCAACAAGGCGCTTTAGAGGTTAATGATGTTACTTTTCATTATCCAGA
>JALZUV010000206.1 GCA_023301245.1 Rickettsiales bacterium | reverse complement strand
TAGTATAGCACTTTCTGGCTAAACTATTTTCTGATTTACGGGGCTCCTTAACCCAAAATTGTCGGAAGATTATTATTATTGTTCCGCAATAGTTATGTTTTTCAAACACCTAGGCCATGGATATTTTCATCGGGTCGTACTTTTAGTTTGACGAAAATCAGTTATGGGTGAAGAATAGCCTCAGGAAAAAACGGTGCACCCTACCGTAGGATGTGTTGATCGGTATACCTATCATGGCCCCTGCTTAGGACTGCAAGTGCAACCTAACAGCTTGACAGGTTGTCTCATCCTTCAGTACCGGTCCAGGTTGTAGTGTCGGTCCAGATTATATTTACAGAGCTTCCACTGATCATCTATCCAGCGTAAGTCCAAACGATAAATCTCTAGTACTGCGGTGAGTGATACGAAGTGAGTGGGAGGTGCCAAGCCCGTTCATACACTACTGTAGGTTCAACCGCCCGCAGAATCCTCCATGTCGGACTGGAAACCCAACAGCAGGCGTTGCTACTGCGTCCTTCTTTCGATCCTGTCAACCGCTGGGGTGTTCAGCTCGCTCTCACTTACGACACATTCTTCGGTAGAGGTTCACCATTTTTTTTCTGAAGCCCCTCACTTGAGGAGCTCCATACCTTCACCGAAAAAATAATTGTGAGCAAATTGAAAGTGCAATCCGATGAACTAACCCGTGATCCTTCTACATGAGTAAAGCATACCTGGTACTGCAAAAACAGAATGACATTCCGACGATTTCGGGTTAAGGGGTCCCGTCATCCAGAAAAAACAACGCCAAAAAGTGCTACCTCTATCGTAGAACGCGTCTTACAGTGAGTCTACGTCTAGTTCGCGAGGCTTCCGGCCCCACCGCTCGTGAATTGCTAATACAAAACAGGGAACATTTCTACTCTAGAAATATCAAGCACGTCGATATCCGTTCTGCTTCCCCCGACAGTAAAACCCCCCAAGAGCTCGTACTCGCCCAAGTCAGACCAACCCTCGCCTCCCTGTACACTCAGCACTACTGGGCACTGAGTATCTGGCCCGTGCCACAGCACCATAGCACTTCCATTACAAGCGCCTTTTGTTCGCCCACGCTAGTCTCGTATCTCCTTTTCGATGGCAGCCAAGCTACAGCTTAACAAAAACGATTCGAAGTCGGCAACCTGAATAGGAGAACATTCCTGACTATGCATCCAAGGAAATTGAAACGAGGAGCGGAAGCAAGGCCATGTCGGAAACATCCTTCTCTGCCTTGGTCATAAACGTCGTGGACTGATGGCCGCCGGGCTCTTCTCCGTGCATCTGCGCGTGCGGCGTTGAGGTGGACGCACCCCGTAAGTAAGCGTCCCATTTCAGCACTCATGGAAATACACGTTTTAACCCAACAATACTTGTTCCATGAACATCATTCTGCAGGCAGCTTGGCCAAACCGCACCTTTAGGACAGCGGCCTGGGTAAATGTTCATACGGAAACACCTGCCTTCATCTTCATTGGCCACGCGAATAGGTTACCTACATTCGTCAGTATCATCCGACACTCTGTCGAACAGTTGTGGGTATGCTCACAAGTGTCTCATGTCCACATAGAGTTCCGTCCACACAGGAGCGTGAACATTGACAGTAGCATGTGTCTACTATAGAGGCCATTTATCGTTCATGCACCTTCTATACAGTACAGTAGTTTACGAGCACCGCTTAACTTCACCGAGCTCGAAAGCAGCTCATATTATCGTCCGTATTATTGACCACACCAGAGCAAGAAAACAGGATAACGTGGCATTGCTTGCGCACCTTTTGGCCGCCAGCACGCCCCGCTTGTAACCGAAAGGTGTTACCCATCCTCTCCGTGGCATGCTATTAGGCGTTGTCACACCCAGCAGCACATGCGAAATTCGATGTCAGGTGCGAGTGCACTGGTCCATGAGCAGCGGTTTGCATCCTGAACACATCATCGACAAACACATGACGAACCGTCGTCACTCGCCGAGCCGCGGACCTGCAAAGCTGAGAATGGGATATAACCAACGAACGAAATGGCCAGGCAGTCTTGCTGATTTCTCCGTGTTCGCGGTAACTGGTAGTATATGCATTTGACTCCTGGTGAGCCGCGGGAAATGGATTTCGAGTCGTGGGTTGATATCGAGAACAGGCGACAACATAACTTGCAATTATTGCTACCAGCAGCGCGTGAACCTTCCCTCTGAATCAGACGTTCTACACACATGGACATCGAGAGCACGCCCGCTCACGCAGTAACCATCCAGCGATATACTACAGTGAATATACCGAAGTCAAGGAGTGTCACGCACCAGTGGCGTCTCAGGGCGGTTAGACCAAACACGCCACGAGAAGTTGGTGTTAGGTCCACGACTACGGTTTCCTACGAGGGGGGTTGCTCGATCCGCCTTATCTCCTCTTCTTTCGTGAACCAAGTTACGGGACAACATAATAATGCATACCGTCGTCTTCGATTCTTGGGACTTGAATGTGTTGTGTGTGTTGTATTGTCTGTGATTGGGGAATGTTTTTATTGGGTTGAAGCGAACAAGTACGCCTAGAGCATGAACCACCTACATACGCGCCTATGATACACCCTTACCTACTCCACAGCCTTTACGAACGCGGTGGGCAACAACTACCTTAGGTTTTGTCTTGGAGTTGTCGACAAAATTTTAGCCGGCGACGAGCCAGCTGTTCGTGTATGTGTACAAAAACAGAACGCTATTGTGGCAAGGCTTCTCCGAGCGTGGCCCGTCAACTCTATCAATGACATCTCTACACATACTGCTGTCGTAACAGAATAGGCGCCTGCATCGAGGCTGTTCGTTGATCCCACATCGCAATATTTAGGGTGCACGAACGACCTCGCGACAAGTGTGTGTGCTCGTTTGGTGTGTGTTTGCTTGTGTACGAGCATTGCAGCTACTGCAGCTACAGCCAAATATATCAACCCAGGGTTGTATCGAGAGGCACCCTTCTGATCGATGTCGACCGTCGAAGGTGGGCGTTGAGTAGCAGCTGCTGTAGTTGAAGGTTGAAACGCAATCAAGACCGCGACTGGTTGTTGCGCCACGCAGCCAACTGACAGAGAGCTGATTGACTCGTTCAGGTACTGTATGTATAGGTACCAACGAACAGCTCGTTGGGCCAAGAGAGCAACACGAGAACCGCGAGCTCGGTAATTGCTTCAGGGTGGATCAAGGATAACACCCGTGCGCACTGCTGTGCATGCTAGACTACACACAGCTTGCTGTTGTACCTGTGTACTCGTAGGCTTACACTCACATATAGCTACAGCAGCAGCACCAGCAGCAGCAAGCAGCAGCGTCTGAAGGACTGTTGCGCCACCTATCTACAGCACTGCCTACCTGCACGCACAGGAAAACCGAGAGATAATAAGCAGAACATAAAAACCATGGGCAGCACACGCACGTGCTGGCTCAACTCCTCCCGCCCTCGACCTCTGTTTGTGGGTCCCGACTGTTCTGGCGCTGTTGGTCAACCGCCGTGTGGCCTATGATGTGCTTCCCGTCCCTCACCTTTACACGTACTCGTAGTACTGCAGAGTCTTTTGGGGTACCAGAACCATCCCGGTAGAGACGACCACAGGCTCCAATCTACTCCTCTAGTAGCGGTATCCTCCCACGCACATAGCAAGCTCCTGCAACAGTAAGCTGGTGGTGGGGAAGAACCGACGTAGCTGCCGCAGGCGCAGATGTCTGGGTGGGCGTATCATAGCGCTGCTGTGCTGCTGTGCTCGTGGTTGGTGTTGCAAGGTGTTGTAAATCGGTCTATCTGGTGTCGGTTGAGGATGCTCGCCAAAATCAAGGTATTTGATTGGGAGATGGCTGGCGAACATCGATTTTTGATTGGGAGATAGCTGGCCGATTCTGTCCCGCCT
>JALZUV010000205.1 GCA_023301245.1 Rickettsiales bacterium | reverse complement strand
TACCGCCATCGACCAAGCCAAGGCGAACATCGAACAAAACATCGCCAACGCCAAAGAACTCTTCCAATCCAAACTCAACCAAATCTTCTCCCAAAAAGGAGAAGGCTGGGTGGAGAAAACGCTGGGCGAGGTCTTTACTTTTCGACAAGGTATTCAGAGAGGCGTTAAGCTACAAAGTGAAGATCAGACGGACGGACAAGTTCGTTTTTTAAGAATCATAGATTATACTCAGGGCAATGAACTACCTAGGTATATTGATAATCCCGGCGAACAATATATCATTAATGACGATGACATTAATTTAGTGCGTTATGGAGCATCCACGGGGTTTGTTTGCAAAGGTCTTACAGGGGCATTAGCAAACAATTTGTTTCGCATAATACCAAGGGATGATTTCAATATCAATTCGAATTATCTCTACTACTTCTTGGACTCGCCAATATTTCAAGGCTATATCAAATCTGAAATGAATGGTGCCGCTATGCCAGCAATAAGTTTTGGTATGATTTCTAATATGTCGTTCCCACTAGTAACTCCAAATATGCAAAGGAACATAATATCTGAAATATCGGAGATAGAAACTAAAGTGAAACTTTTAGTAAAGACCTCTAAAACAAAACTAGCCTCCCTAGACGAACTCAAAAAATCCATCCTGCAAAAAGCCTTCGCTGGCGAACTCACGTAGAGTTCTTTCGACTTGTATTAACAACCTAATATTTGTTAATACAAGTTCGCCCCATACTTCATGGCATCAAGAAATTATAAAGATTTAACACTGAAGAGGCTATACAGTCTTGCTGGCAACACGTGCAGTCATTCTGACTGTCAAGAGTTGTTGCTTGGTCGTGAGTCCGTGAATATTTCTGAGATCTGCCACATTGAAGCGTTAAATCCAGAAGGCGCTCGTTACAACTCTGACTCAACTATCACAGACAAGCAAAGGAATGATTATCCAAATTTGATGCTTCTGTGTAAAAACCATCACGGCATCATCGACGAAAAAGATGCTAATGGAAAGCCCCTCTACTCAGTTACCCAACTGAAGGCAATGAAACAGGCACATGAGAACTGGTTTGAGGCGTCACGGGAGGCACTCTTTTCAGCAAAATCTCCACGCCTCCTTGCTCAAATAGTCCGGAACCTCATCACTTTACAGACTGAGCCTAAACCTGCAACGCAAACACACCCCTTTAAGATTGACGCAAAGATCGAATTCAATGAGCTCAGCCGCCACTACGGAATTATTAAGAAATACTCTGTCTATTATCACAGTGTTGAAGCTCTTTACAATGAGTTAGAACCAGCTCAAAAATCCTCTCTTCTAGAAGCGATCAATGACCTTTATCTCGCCAGCCAACGCCCATCTATCAACTCTGACGATCTCTGGGATAATGTTGAATCTAAAATAATAGAGAAGCTCGGCAATGAAACTCAGTTAGCATATAGCGAGCAACTAGAATGGTGCGTGAAGATCATCATGGTCGATGCCTTTATGCGTTGCAAAATACTGGAGGAGCCTGAAGCATGATTGTAAACCAAGACATCAAACCTGAAAAGCAAGCCTACTACATTGGCTCATTGATTCTTGCTGCACTTAAAGAAAGCTCATCAGAGAAAATTGAGCTTCTCGATGTATTTGAAAATATCAACCAGCATGAGAAGGTGACTTACCACGCCTTTACCATGGCTATGAATTGGCTCTATCTCATCGAAGCCATCGAACTTAACGACAAGAACCTCACCCAATGTTTCTAAAAGGCCTCAACATCTCAGGAGCGGACGGAGAAATTCGCCATATTAAATTTCACAAGGGAGTGAATCTTATTGTGGACAATTCTGATGGAGAAAACGAATCTGGTAACAATGTTGGCAAGACTACAATTTTGCGGCTCGTGGATTATTGCCTCGGGAGTAGTGGCAAAAATATTTACACTGATCCTGAATTTAAGACAGAGTCTGCTATCAAAGATTTTCTAGTCGATGAAAGCGTCCTAATCACTCTTGTTTTAGCAAAAAATTTAGACTCTGAGGCCGCTCCCAAAATCACCATTGAACGTAACTTTCTAAAACGCCCAAATAAGATACAAAAGATCAATGGTGACACTTACACGGATAAAGAATTTGGCCCGAAGTTAGCAGAATTAGTATTTCGACACACTGAAGACAAACCCACTATTAGGCAGCTCGTTGCAAAAAATATTCGAGACGAAAAAAATAAGCTCAACCATATTCTCAAAGTGTTGAGCCCCTACACTAGTGGTATTGAATATGAAACTCTCTACCAGTTTCAGTTCGGTGTCCACAGTGGTGATGGAGATGCTTACGCAAAGGCTAGCGAAGCTCAGCGAAAGCAGGAAAACTATAAGTCTCAGCTCTCTAAGCAATTCAACCTGAGCGAATTTCAGCTCCTTCCTATACTGCGCTCAACGATGGAGGAGCTAGATGTGAAAAAGCGTGGTTTAGATCTCACCTCAGACTACCAACAACAACTGGATTCCTTCGATTCCATAAAATCTGAGATGAATCGCGTGGCAACTAAGTTAGGCTCTGTCACATTACGTAAAGATCTGATAGAGGATAGCAGAGAAAGCCTAGAAAGTGATATATCGAAGGTTGCAATCACTGATGTTCAAGCCCTCTACGCTGAAGCTAAGTTACTCATCCCGCAGCTAAAGAAAACATTTGAGGAAAGTGTCCACTTTCACAACCAAATGATAGAAAATAAGCTCGAGTTCATCACCAAAGAGCTACCTAGCCTTGTGAAAGAGGAGCGTGACCTCAAGGTGAAGCTGACTGATCTAGAACAACAAGCTTCCCAGTATCAAAAGTTACTCCAGAAGGATAAAACCCTAGAAGCTCTCGAAAAAATCAATGCTGAACTCAATCAGCTTACTGAGCGTCATGCTAAGCTTAGTGAACAAGAACGTATCTGGGAAACTTGCCTCGCTGACCTAGCAGAACTTAACGAAAAGCTGGAAACATTTAGCGAACAGGCTAAATCGCTAAATACACAGATCTCAGAAAATCTAGGAACTTTTAATGCAATACTAAAGCGTATCTCTCAAGCCCTCTACGAACAACAATATATGTTGGTTCGCTCTGAAAAGGATAAAAAAGGTGAAGATCTAAAGACTCTTCAATTCGAGATGCTTGGTGTCAGCTCCAATCCTGGAACTGGTGAAAAGAAAGGCCACATAACAGCCTTTGATCTCGCTTATATTGAGTTTGCTGAAAAGTTGAAGATTCCTCATTTCAACTTTATCATGCATGACCAGATCGAGAATGTTGATGATAGGCAAATTATTAAAATATTAGAAGAACTAGTGCCTAGCATCAATTGTCAGTATATAGCGCCCATCCTAAAGGACAAAATCCCAAGTGAAATAGACATTACGAAATATACAGCTGTGGAGCTATCTCAGCATGAAAAACTTTTTAAGGTGTAGCCTACAAACTTGGTATTATTGACTAAATCGCTGACCATGAAAGTCTAGGTAGGTGAGATGAACCATGCGCACATCAAATAAAGCTTTAACTTTCCGTATATCTATCGAGGCAATGATGAGCACCTGCGAGTATCTATGCTTATAATGAACAGGACGATATCGTTTTTCTTTCTGCCCAAATTTTAACAAGTCATAGACTAGCTTAGCCTTCAGCTACAGGCGGGATATCAATCAGTAAACCAACAGCATCTGCTACCTCGTCAGCCTTGCCTTGTGAAACGTGGCCTCTTTTTCGAACAAATCGATCAAGTGAAAGGCTTTTGATCTGGTAGACATCAGCAGCGCATTCCTTATCTAGACCGTTCTCTGCAGTGGGCTGAATATAGACCTTAAAGGGGTTTTGCTCATCTCTATGCTCTTTCCAAGCAGTGATAGGGACGGCGATACGGATATCTAGGGTAGAGTCTCCTGCATCTAAAATGATAGCAGGTCTTTCTTTCTTAATCTCTGAGCCTACTTGAGGGTCAAAGTTAATCTGCCATATTTCGGCTCTCTGTGGGTTGATGGAGGCCATTAGTCTTCGATGAGTTCGGCAAGATCGGAAACAAGATCCTCTGGAGATTCTTGATAGGCTAGTGCAGTGAGTGCAGCTCCTTTTTTAGCTAAGGCTCTACGTTCTTCACGTGAGAGCAGGCCAAGCTTTGGTGCTTTAGAGATTGTTTTGTCATTAGTCATGTAGCTGTCATCTAGGATGGCAGGAGAAATACCGGCGAGAGTCGAGGCGTCTTCGATACTCAGAGTGCGCTCGGTGACGCAGCGCGCTGCTAGGCGAGTATCACGGTCAATCAATTCAGGAGAGATATAGGGCTGACCTTCATCTTTACGGTAACCTAGCGAACTCAGCCTTTTTTGTAGCCGTGTGTAGGTGGCGTCAGAAATGATTGCACAATCTTTCGCTCGTCTGATCCACCCTTGGATGGAGACCCCGTATTTTTTCTTCAGACTCTTGAGTTCTGAAAAACTTAAGTCCCTACGATTACTGCCAAGCTCACTAATCACAACGTCTCGCGGTAATAAAAACACACCCGCAAAGCGTTTCGCAAAATCTTCTTCATCCACTGGTGAGCTAGTATCAAAAACAAGATGTGCTAACTCATGGGCGAGATCCATTCTCTGGCGCGCGCCGTCATTCTCTCTCTGTTGTATGGCTAGATAAGGGATGCCGTTATTACCAATCGCTGAGAGGCCACTATATCTTTCATCATCCTGAAGCTCGATGACCTCCCCTCCATTCGACTCAATAGCGTCGGAGAGGTTTTGGATCGCGTCGATGCCTAGGTTCCATTGATTTCTAATTTGTAGCGCAATTTCATCGGCTTGCTCTACGACACTGATTTTTGATTTGGTAAGTGACCAAGGCTTCCTCTGGATACCTGAGTATGAGCACAGCTTTTCTCTTTTCTCAGCATGCTCAGACATGCGAGCTTTGATCACCGTTTTTTTACTCTTTGAAAGGGAGGATAGAGATCGGAATCCGATGAAGTCTAATTTAAAATCAGATTCCATTAGCTCAGATGGCCTGAGTTTAAAAGCTGCTGCCAGAGCTCTCAGCGTAGAAGCCTTAGGAGAAGTATCTCCTTTTTCGAATTGGCTCAAAGCAGCTGAGCTAATCTTATGCCCCTTCTGCGTCAAGAGCTCTGAAAGCTCTCGAAGAGTCCAGTTGTTTCTCAATCTGGAACTTTTAAGTTTATGGGGGGAAACGGCCGACATAGAAGCTTGTGGTTATGGGAACAAGAAATAAAATCAAGTGTTACTTTATAAATATATCATTTTTTAAACGAAAATCAATTTATTTTGAATGCTCAGAGATGAACCCTTAAATAAGAGTGACATTCATAATGCTTAGGCCTAGCCTCCTTTAAATCATTAATGAACGAAGCCCAGACCAGACTCGACCATATCGACCCAGCTCTGAGAGCAGCTGGCTGGGGAGTAGTGGTAGGGAGTCGCATTAGGGTGGAGCAAACTGCGCTCAAAATCACAGATGGGCGACTAGTCGGAGGAGGTCGCCGCAAGTCTGCGCTGAAGGCTGACTACGTGCTGGAGTATAAGAATAAGCGCTTAGCCGTCATCGAGGCTAAGGATCAGAGTCTAAACTATACTGAGGGTGTGGGGCAGGCGAAAGACTATGCCGAGCGGCTTAATATCCGCTATGCCTATGCCACTAATGGCCTGAAGATCTATGGCATTGATATGCAGGAAGGATCTGAGGGAGATGTGGATAGCTACCCCACCCCAGATGAACTCTGGGAGATGACCTTCCCAGCACCTAAGGAGGCTTATAAAAAGGAAATAGCAGACTGGAAAACACGCTTTGAGGCGGTGCCTTTTGCTCTTTTTAAAGGGCAGTATTTACCGAGATATTTCCAGCATGTGGCGATTGAGAAGACGCTAGATGCCATCGCAGCTAAGCAGAATAGAATCTTGCTCACGATGGCCACTGGCACCGGTAAGACAGCTACAGCATTTCATATTTGCTGGAAGCTATTTCAGGCAAAGTGGAATCTGAAGAGAGATGGTAGACGAAGCCCGAGGATTTTATTTCTAGCAGACAGAAACTTACTAGCTGATCAGGCCTTTAATGCCTTTGGCGAGTTTGAAGATGACGCGCTAGTGCGGATCACCCCCAAGGATATCAAAAAGAAGGGTAAGGTGCCGACCAATGGCAGTGTGTTT
>JALZUV010000204.1 GCA_023301245.1 Rickettsiales bacterium | reverse complement strand
TTGGTGATTTTTGAACAATCGACCAACTCATCGCGATACATAAATTCGCCTTTGGGCAGTGAGTGTTTTTGGAATACTTCGCGCACGGTTTGCAGGTAGAATTCGGAGGTAATATCCATCACCGCCAAATATTCATTATAAAATTCACGGTGCGACTCGGCGCTTTCGCCATCGCCATCAACCAGATGGTTAAAGAGCTTCACATGTGCATCAATATGCTTATCGAGGTTCATGGTCATAAAGCCAGTCAGCTGTAAGAAGCCAGGATATACGTGGCGCATAAAGCCAGGGTAATTAAGCGGCACGGTGGTGACAGCATTATCTTCAAACCATTTTAAGTCTTTATCTTTGGCTAATTGGTTTACCTCGGTAGGGCTTTCGCGCGTGTCAATTGGCCCGCCAATAAGGGTCATCGACTTTGGTGCATTCTTGTCGCCGCGCGCATTCATAATGGCCACGGCAGCCAATACAGGAACTGCAGGCTGACATACCGCCATTACATGCGTGTTGGGCCCTAGCGTGGTGAAATGCTGAATTATATAGTCAATATAATCATGCAGGTCGAAGCCGCCTTCGCTTTGCGGCACATCGCGCGCATCAAGCCAATCGGTAATATAAACATCAGCGTGGGGCAGTAAGTCTTTTACCGTACCGCGCAAAAGCGTGGCATGGTGGCCAGACATAGGCGCGACCACAAGCAGCTTTGGTTGCTTGGCCTTATTATCTACTGAGCGACGACCCGTGATTTTCTCGAAATGTAGAAGATTGCAAAAGGGGCGCTCTTCTATCATTTTTTCGTGTATTTTGACTTCCGTATCGCCCACCATTGTGTGGGTAATGCCAAATGCTGGCTTGCCATAACGTTTGGTCATACGCTCTAACAGCTCGCTACTGGCGGCCATTTGGCGGCCTATCGGTGTGTAGGAAAGCGGGTTGGCAGGATGGTTATACCAGTGCTTGCTGTGGTGTGCCCATGTGCTAAGCGGCGCCATAAATGCGTGTTGAACTTCATGCAGCGTATAAAGCGGTGCGTTATTCTTGGATTTTAAATCATTAAACATAGGGTGAGTCTATCATGTTATTGTGCATTGCACAATAAGCAGTCTAGTAACCTTCGTTATAATAGTAAGGCATGGCTGGTTGGCGTGGCTGCTGCTGATAGTAAGGTGGGAATTGTGGAGGCATTGCGCCCGTATTTTGACCGCCACCATAGTTGCCGGCACCCGTTTGTCCGCCATAGCCACCTGTTTGGCCGCCGCCGTAGCTGCCACCATAGCTTTGTTGCTGCTGTTGTTGTACAGGGGGGATTCCGCCGCCGGGGCCGTTGGCAATAAAGTCGCTATTATCACGAATACGGCGCGAATTTTGTACCGAACTATCGAACATACCTGCGAAAGCTTGGCCAATTGCGCCTAAATCTTTGCCGAACCCATCAATGGTGTTGCACCCGCTAAGCAGCAGGAGGGTAGCCGAAATTGTCAGTAACTTACGCATGAGAGTATCTCTTATTTTTATTGTTTTATTACTCTTAGAAAAAACGCTAAAGCATTTTGTGCATACCGTCTAGCGGAAAATACGACTGTTAGACTCAAACCCATCACGACGGTGGCGTTTGTAGTAATCGGGCAGTTGAATGATTAATTTTAGCAATAAATATAGCACCACCGAATTAAGCGTATGCCACATAAAGTGCGTACCAAGTGGGAAGCTTTCGCATACAGACATATCCGCCGTGCGGAACGAGATGGAGGTAAGAAATACGAGTGCAGCTATGCCAAAAAGTTTTGCACCAGGGCGGCGTAAAGCCATCATTGCTACCCATACTGTATAGAAGGAAATAAGCGCAGGAATGTAACCCACGCTACCGTTAAAGGCATCGGCGCCTAAGAATTTACTTAGTAATACGCTTATGCCAAAAAACAATACCAAGTAACCTAATACATATTTGTAAGGCATGGCCAGCGCGCGCCGTAAAAACACCGCGTGATATAAATAGATAAACCCGACAATGGGCAGTATATCAGCATAGCCCGCCCAAACGGATGCGAGTGTGTGGTAAAGAAAACTGCCAACTCCCGTTAAAATTACCAGCCCTATAAGAATAAGGATGTTAGGGCGATGGCGATGCCCATGCAGCGGAAACTGCTTATTATAAAGGCGAAAGGCCGCCAGCCCTGCAAAAATAATCAGAAAATTAGTGATGGCGTTCGTTGGCTCCGACCAGAAGGAGAAGTCTACACGTTCGCAATATTCGTCAATTTGGTCTGATAATCCTAGAAACATAATAACTTAAGCCTATCACAATAAGATTAAAAAAAGATTTATAGCGCGGTTGCCGTGTTTTGCTAATGATTTTCGCCGCAATAGCTGTGACTAATGAGCTACCTGTACATGAGTTGCAGTGGAGCCCTGTTTTCCAAAACTAGTTAAAATTGTTTCATAATTTTATTAATGGTTAACCGATGTTAACCTAATATAGGGATAGTTAAACATTTACTATATCCGCATCGATGCGTTTTGGAGAATCTAATGAGTACAGTAATTTTTTCACCGTTCTTAGGGCAGTCTAATAATCTTTCGATGAGCATTGACTTTGGCGATGGCGTAACCGGAATTGAAGTATATGAGCAGCAATTAGGCGCCGCCACAGGTTATGATGTGATGGGGCAGCTGTATGACACAAACGGCAGACCCGTTAACGCTTCTGTCGGAAGTAGTACCGTTGATGGTGATAATACTAATCAGCCTGCTAATAAAATTTGGTGGTATCCTGATGCGGGTGAAGCAGGGGAAGCCTTGCTTCGTGCCGTAGACATTATCAATAACAGCTATGCTGATTTACAAGCACAGGGCTATACAGATATAATTTTCCGTCCTATTTGGGCGCAAGGTGAAAGTGCCATCTCGGAAATTGCTAAATCAAGCAATCCTGATGCTATGGTTGCCCGCTATCAGCAAGCCACGCTTGATATATTTGATTATATTGAGAATGAAACAGGCCTTGCCGCCGAATGGGGGATTGGAGAAATAGGCGTTTTTGACGATGAAGGTGGTGCGAAAGAGCGTAGTGATTACACGGTAGAGAAGTACCTTTCAGCAGGCGAATTAGTGCGTAACGCACAGGAAGAACTTGCCGCGGAGAATGGTAATATTTCCATTACTGCTAATGTTGATGATTTGCAAAGTCG
>JALZUV010000203.1 GCA_023301245.1 Rickettsiales bacterium | reverse complement strand
AGTTTATCAACACCTATTTCAAAGTCGGTAATATAGGTGGTATGGCTAACAAACTGGTTGTTATCGACATAAGTATCGCTACCTGCGCCGCCAGCAACCTTGTTGGTTCCTGCATTTGCGAAAGATGCAATACTATCAAAGATGATAATATCGTCACCATTACCCGCTTTTATAGAGTCGTTGCCCGAGCTAACGTGAATCGTATCATCGCCGTTACCTGCTAGGATTTTATCATTACCTAAGCCGATGTTAATTGTATCATCGCCGCTTCCGCCAAAAATAATATCGTTGCCTTCACCATCCGAGATAACATCGTTACCGCTGTTGCCGAAGAGAATATCATCCCCTCGCCCGCCGTTAAGCTCGTCATCGCCGTTACCAGCGCGCAATTTATCATCGCCTTGGCCGCCTATTAATATGTCATCGCCTTGTCCGCCTGAGAGTAAATCGTTCATTACACCGCCATCTAGGTAATCATCGCCATTACCACCGATTAATTTATCATTGCCTTGGCCGCCATAGATTTCGTCATCCCCATTGAGACCGTTAATTGTGTCATTGCCTTCTTCTCCATAGATAATATCGTCTTTATTTGTGCCAAAGTAGAAATTATCATCATCGCCGAGTGTAACCGCTAGTGGGTTGATAGGCGTTACTGCAAAATCTAGGCTGCCGTTAGCGAATACTAGGTTTGGTAAATCGGCTGAAGTGAGGCCAATAAGTGTAATAGTTGATCCTTGAGGAGTCACTAATACAAGGTCTCCACTAGCATTTTCATAACTATCTTCAGCTTTAAGTGTAATTCCACCTGATGGTCCATAAGCCGCTGTTTGAAAAGAAAGTTGATCTACGCCAACATTAAAATCTACAATAGTGACATCGGCGTTTGGTGTCATAGAAAGGCCTGCTGCGCTACCATTGCTTACTGCAAGTTGGTAATAAAAGTTAAATACATCTGCACCGCCACCGCCAGCCATGATTGCATCATTGAAATTGTTCAAAGTGAAATTAAGGTTGTTATCGAGGTCGTCCCCTTTGATTTTAATTATATTAGTCATGAGTTAATCTCGCTGTGAAAGGTTTAATAATTCACCTTAAGTATTAACATAAATTAACACCAGTAACAACGGCGTGCGGGCGAGTTTCACAAAACTGTCACAATTGAATTTTAATTTTCAGGGTTTAGCGTGAAGTTTAAACCAATTATCTACTTCCTGCATTACTTGGTCGCGCTGGCGGTTGAGGTAATGGTTGCCGCCTTCATATTCCACTAGTTTGGTGGCAATATCTTTATCGCGTAGTTTTTGTGCAAACTGACGCGAGTGTAAAACGGAAACATCTTTATCGGTATCTCCATGCATCAATAAGCATGGCGTATCATTAAGTTTATTCATCCAATAAGGAGCAGATCGTGCTTCTAATGCAGTGTGACCCTGCTCTTTATAATCAGGTAGCACCCGAAGCAACCATGCTTCGCGCTTTTGTGCTTCATCGGTTGATAGGGTTAAGTCAATTAGTGGCGCACCTAGTGCCACGGCATTTACCTTCGCACCTAGCTTTAACGCCATCAGCGTCATCATTCCCCCGCGTGACCAGCCAAACATGTAGATATTCTTGCCATCCCACTCTGGCAGCTTACGGCCACATTCGATAAGATGCAGAATATCATTCACCTCATCGCCACCAAAGTCGTCTTGCCCATCCGAGCCATCAACACCACGATATTGACTAGCAAGAACTAGGTAACCCATAGCAACAATAGGTGACAGTAAGTTATTGATAGTTAGTACATTTAGCATGCCGTAATTGCCGCGACCACCACGGTTGAAAATAACTAACGGATGGCCACCCTCACGTAATTTCTGAGGGCGTAAATAAAGGCCTGTTACTGTAAAGC
This sequence comes from Rickettsiales bacterium, assembly GCA_023301245.1. Lineage (GTDB taxonomy): Bacteria > Pseudomonadota > Alphaproteobacteria > Rickettsiales > JALZUV01 > JALZUV01. Next base: position 692 of record JALZUV010000203.1, on the reverse strand, counting down.
CATCGCTATCGTAAGTAATGCGCTCGCTATGAACCGCTTCATTGCGGTTAAATTTCTTTATCCAGCTCTGATAGATTGATTCTTCTATAATGGTAGGTAGCACCCCTTCCCTCACTTGTTCGTAAGGATGGGGAGTGAATATTTTCTGCGTTAAAAAGGCCATAATAACCTTCATATAACAACAGCTAGTAAATAAACAGTTACGATTCAAAGGCGGGCAATAAAAAAGCCACCTAAAAAGGCAGCTTATTTAAAATGGAGCGGGTGAAGAGATTCGAACTCTCGACATCTTCGTTGGCAACGAAGTGCTCTACCACTGAGCTACACCCGCTCGTCTTTAGTAAAGAGAGCCGAAATATACCTAAAAGACTCGCTGATGCAAGCCCCTCTTTATCATTTTTTATAAAGATGCTAAAAGAAATGCATGAGTAACCCCATAGACCCAAAATTATTAGAGATTCTCGTCTGCCCGCTTACCAAAGCGCCGCTGTCTTACGACGAAAAAGCGCAAGAGCTGCTATGCGAAGAATCGCAACTCGCCTACCCCATCCGCGACGGCATCCCCATCATGCTGCCAGATGAAGCACGCAAGCTGGGTTAAGGCTTGACGCTTACAGCGTTTAATGGTCTTAAAGCATTCGTGTGGACAGGTGGCCGAGTGGCTTAAGGCGCACGCTTGGAAAGCGTGTGTA
>JALZUV010000202.1 GCA_023301245.1 Rickettsiales bacterium | reverse complement strand
TTAGGTCAAACTGTACATCCCAGTAATCTGCTGTTTTTACCCATGGGCGAACGATAAAGTTTACGCTGCTATCAGCCAGTTCTGATACTGCAACTTGTGGTGCAGGCTTGGCAAGTACTTGCTTATGGGCTGCGAGAACTTCGTTGAATATCTTTTTCGCTTTTTGCAAATCATCGCCATAGCCAATACCAAACACCATGTCGATACGACGGTTTTTATTGGCGGTAAAGTTAGTGATGTTTCCATCTAAAATTTTGCTATTAGGGATAATAACTTTTCGGTTATCGGCGGTTATCATATTAGTCGTGAAAATACTAATTTCTTCAATAACGCCATCCGCATCGGCAACATTTACAAAGTCGCCTTTTTTGAATGGGCGAAACATTACAATCATTACGCCAGAAGCGAGGTTGGAGAGTGAGCCCTGTAAAGAAAGGCCGATGGCAAGGCCAGCCGCAGCTATTACGGCTGCAAGTGAAGTGGTTTCCACCCCTAAAGTGCCAATAGCTGCAATGGCAACCATGGTGAATAATATGTAATAAATAATGTTCGATAGGAATCCCGTAATGGTGGGGTCCATATTGGCGCGTTCCATCATTTTACGGGCGAGGTTACTAAGTTTTCGTGCAATCCATTTACCGATAATAAAAATGGCGAGGGCGCTTACTATCGCCGTTCCATATTCTATTGCATATCCCATCAGCATTTCTGTATCTAATGTTTCTAGCCAATCGGTAATTTTTTCCACGATATTCCCTCTATTTTTTCGGTGTTTTTACGCGCACAGCCTACACAAAAAAGGCGGCCTGTAAAGGCCGCCTTTAGTGAAAGAAAATCTGTTAAACTACTTTTTCTTTGCAGTCTTGCGAACAGGTGCTTTGCTAGCTGCAGCTTTAGCAGCAGGCTTCTTTTTCAAAGCGTCGCGAATTTCTTCAAGAAGAACTTCTTGGCGAGCAGGCTCTGCCGGTGCTTCTTCTTCAGCTTCTTTTTTCAGGCTGTTCATGAAACGAATCACCATGAAAATAGCGAAAGCGATGATAGTAAAGTCGATCACTGTTTGAACTACTTCACCATACATGATTGCTACTTCAGCTGTTGCTTCAGTTGCTGGTTTAATAACGTGCTTTAGTTCAGTAAAGCTAACGCCGCCTAGTAGAAGGCCAAGTGGTGGCATAACTACGCCATTTACAAACGCTGATACGATTTTACCAAAGGCAGCACCAATAATGATACCAACGGCCATATCCATTACATTGCCCTTTACGGCAAAATCTTTAAATTCACTCATCATACTCATAATAAAAACTCCTAATGTTAACTATCTCGATTTATCGTGTGTTGTATGAGCTTTTTCAAGCGGATAGTCAATAGCGGTCTTTTTCAAGGTCAGAAAAGCGAGCAAGTTCGGCCTGAAAAGCACACTGTATGTTTTTAATACCACCGTGGCGGTTTTTAGAAACGATGATATCGGCTAGCCCATGCACCTTTTCCATCTCTTCTTGCCATGCTTGGAACTTCTCAACCTCTTCTTCGCGAGGCATAGTGCGCATTAGGTAATATTCTTCACGATATACAAACATTACAATATCGGCATCTTGCTCAATCGAGCCTGATTCACGCAAGTCAGAAAGTTGTGGCCTTTTATCATCACGTGCCTCTACCTGACGCGAAAGCTGCGACAGTGCAAGCACGGGAATATTCAGTTCTTTGGCGATAGATTTTAAGCCCATCGTAATTTCAGAAACCTCTTGCACGCGGTTCTCGCCCGACTTGGCCGAGCCGCGCATTAGCTGCAAATAATCGACCACTACCATGCCAAGATTATGCATCCGCTTTAAGCGGCGCGCTCGTGCACGCATCGAGGCGATAGTGAGCGCAGGTGTATCGTCAATAAACATCGGCAAACGTGCGATGTTTTTGCTGCTTTCAACAATATGGCCAAATTGATCTTGGTCGAACGTTCCTTTGCGAAGGTCAGACGAGCTAATGCCGGAGTCGCTTGAAAGAACACGTGCGGCCAGTTGTTCGGATGACATCTCGAGTGAGAAGAAACCAACCGAAGGCATCTTTGCGGTGCTGCCGCTTTTTACATGCTGTGCTTCAAAATGTTTGGCAATACTATGCGCCATCGAAAGGGCGAGGGCGGTTTTACCCATGGATGGGCGGCCTGCTAAAATGACGAGGTCAGAATTTTGGAACCCCCCTAGCAAGCGGTTTAGATCGCCGATACCTGTGGGAATCCCCACTGTTTCGCCATCGCGCTTTAGAGCAAGCTCGGCATTGGCTACGGCTTCTTGTACTGCACCGCTAATAGGCGCGAAAGATTTATTGGCTATACCTTCAGAGGCAAGGTTATAAAGCTGTTGTTCGGCAGATTCGATATGTTCGGTGGCAGTACGTTCATCGGCAGTGTCGAATGCTTCGTTCACCACATCCGTTCCGATGCTGATAAGCTCGCGTTTTTTCGCAAGGTCGAGCACCAGTTGGCTATATTCGCGCACGTTGATGATTGAAACGGCAGATACGGCTAGCTGGCCGAGATATTCGGCGGCATTTTCATCATCTTTTTTGAAGGTGTTTTTTAGGGTAACAGCATTAGCAATCATGCCTTTATCGTGATGCATTTGAATTGTGCGATAAATTTTCTGATGCAGCGGCTGGTAGAAATGCATATCGACCAGCGCATCTACCACATGGTGCATGGCTTCATTATTTAATAAAATAGCACCAAGTAGTGCTTGTTCGGCCTCAATATTATGCGGTGCTTCACGGCTGATAGATTCATCATCACTATCGGCTTTAACGAGGGTAGGGCGGGCTTCGGCCATGACGCATCTTCTTATTTTTATTGTTAGCGGAGAATTAAGATAGCGTTATTTTCGAATCTCGCAAGTTCTATCGTCTAATTCTTATTACAAACATAACGAGTGCTGCCAGTGCCAATAAATACCATGTTAAGGCGTAGCCGAGGTGGTCATTGCGGAATATACGCACCCCATTAGAGGGGATGGGGAATTGGTCGATATTAGGCTCTTCTTCAATCACCTCTAGCATAATTTCTTCAGTTTTTATTCCCGTGAATGCTGTGATCGCAGGGAAATCAACCGTGAACCAGAAGTTCTTTTCAGGGTGATTGTCAGGTGTGAAGAGTTGCGCTTGCTTAGGGTTGCGGATGACGGCGGTATGGCCACCTGTTTCAGGTAAGGCATCCTTGCGTTCAGCTTGCTCTTTTAGCTCAAACGGTATCCACCCGCGATTGACGAGAAAAATGCGACCATCTTTTATCTGCATTGGGGTGAGGATTTGATAGCCTGTTTTACCATGCCAGCGGCGACCACCAAGGTGGACTTCCTTATCATGCAAGTAAGTTCCGCTGACCACGACACGACGATAGGCATTATCGAGCAATTCCTCAGAAGAAATATTTGTTAGCATGAGGGGAGGTTGCTTTAACCCGTCCTCATATTGCGCCATGAGTTCATTTTTCCAATTTAGGCGCTCAAGCTGCCAAGTGCCAAAGCCTACTAAAACGCTGACCACGCCTGCAATAAATATCCAAGGAATAAGTCGTTTAATCATGTTTCATCAGCTCATGTTGGTAGGAAATCATCATTGATTTTGTCACCCGTAATAACAAAGGCGACAAGATAAGGATAGTAGGGAACCAGATAACTGCATGAATCCAATAGGCAGGTTGGTAAGCAAGCTCTACCCATACGGCCAGCCCCGTTACCAGAAAACCTAAGAGAGTGATGACGAGAAAAGTTGGGCCATCGGCAGTTTCGTTCTGGCTTAAATCGAGCTTACAGTTTGGGCAATTATCATGCACCGACAGTAAGCCAGAAAAAATGGAAGCCTCGTTACATTGCGGGCATTGCCCCAGTAATGCAGTTTGGTTTAAGCTCAACCGCCCCACCAATAAACGAAGATGAATAGGAACAACCATACCACATCGACAAAGTGCCAATACCATGCGGCAAATTCGAAGCCGAGATGGTTCTTCTTGGTCAACTGCCCTTTGCGCGCACGCATCAAACATACAGCTAGGAAAATCGTTCCAATAAGAACGTGCAATCCGTGAAAGCCAGTTGCTAGGTAGAAGGTGCTCGCATAAATGCCATCGGTAAAGCCAAAGGCCGCGTGCGAATATTCGTACGCTTGAAGTAGCGTGAAGGTGAAACCAAGAAATACGCTCCAGCCCAAACCGTGGATTAAACCTTTGCGGTCATTTTCAAGCAGCGCATGGTGAGCCCATGTAACGGTGGTGCCTGAAAGTAATAGAATAAGTGTGTTTAAAAGCGGTAAGTCCCACGCGTCGAAAGTTTCGATACCTTCGGGCGGCCATACACCTGCGGCCATTTCCCATACATCGGT
>JALZUV010000201.1 GCA_023301245.1 Rickettsiales bacterium | reverse complement strand
CCTCCATCGCGCATTTTAACAGCGTGCCAATTGAAACGATTGCCACTTTCGGCATGATTGCAGGCGGGCTACCCATCATTCTTTATTATCAAATGTTACATGGGCGGCCACTGGCTTTGTTGAAAGATTTACAGGTTCGCTGGTTCTTAACCATTTTAAGCGTGGCCACTCTGCTTATCACCGCATGGCTAGTTTATAATCAAGATTTCAGCTTTTTTCAGGCCTTTCGTTTTGCCAGCTTTAATGTTGCCAGCATTATCACGACCACAGGATATGCCAGTGCTGATTATGCACATTGGGGCAGCGCCGCGACGCTTATCTTCTTCATGCTAATTGTGGTAGGCGGCTGTACAGGCTCGACATCAGGTGGCATAAAAATATTCCGTTTCAAAGTATTATACGAAACGGCCAAAGTTCAGCTTTATCAACTTATCCAGCCACACGGCGTGTTTATTGCCCGCTATGGCAGCAAACCTATCTCTGATGGTGTGAGCGCTTCTGTACTTGGATTTTTCACTCTTTTCGCCTTTAGCTTTATGGTTTTGGCCACGGCATTATCGGCCTATGGGCTCGATTTTATCACCGCGATGAGCGCCGCCGCACAGGCACTTTCTAATGTTGGCCCCGGTTTAGGCGAAATTATTGGCCCTGTCGGCAATTATCAAGCCCTACCCGATGGCGCTAAATGGTTGATATGCATGGGAATGATTGTTGGACGTTTAGAATTTTTCACCGTACTCGTACTGCTCACTTTCCGCTTTTGGCGCGACTAAACTTTCCGCCTGACTGTCATACGACCGTCACATTCTTTTGCTATGCTATAAGCATGATAACAAAAGGATATAAAATATGCCTGAACTAGAAGGCGGCGGCGGACCAAGTATAGCCGATATGATGAACCGTGGCCAAATGGGCGGCGGCGGTGGCGGTGAAGGCGGTGGCGGCGATGCTCCGGGTTCTATCATCGATGCAATCTTACGTAAATTTGGCATCAATGGTCACAGCTCAGGTGGCCTTGCCACCCTCTTTGGTGATTTACCAGGTATTTTCAGCGGCTTATCTCTGCAAGCAGGTAGTCTTATGGGTAAACTTGATGCGCGCGGCGGAGTATTAACCAGCTTCTTTGCTGACCTCGGCTTTAGCTTTGGTGGCAGCGTGCATGGCGACGTTACAGGTGGCCTACAAAGCAACGATGTCGATACATCGGGAAGCGCTAGCAGCGATGGTGGCAGTGCCCCTTCAGCCGCGAGTATTGCGATTCCTCAAATTGAGATGCCAATTATTTCGGCAGGTTCAGCGGCAAACATTCAAGCTCCATCGACGGCAAGAGCTTCGAGTGCCAGCGCCAGTATGGAAATGTAACGCTAGCTTTTAGCGAAAAACCACGCCGTCATGGCGACACCCACAATAATTACAAAGTTTTTCACCCAACGTTTGGGCAGCTTTTGCGCGTAATGTGCCCCTGTATAGCCGCCGATAGTGGCCGATAGCACCATAATTGCTGCGGCAGGCCAATCCACCCACCCACTAAAAATAAATATCACTACGGCCACGCCGTGAATGGCACTGCCGAGCACGGTTTTAAGTGCATTCATTTGATGAATATCGCGCAACCCCAGCATATTAAGTAAAGCCAACATTAGAATACCTATTCCAGCGCCAAAATAGCCGCCATAAAGCGCTATCACCATTTGCAGGATGATGCTTTTGGGTGAGCGATAATTCACCTGGTGCGCTTCCAGCACTTGTTTTCGTAATTTATCGCCAAAAGCAAAAAGTAATGTTGCTACCAACATCAACCACGGAATGAGCGCCTCAAATGTTTGCGCAGGCGTGGCTAACAAAATAGCTGCACCTACCCCGCCACCAATAAGACTCGTCAGCGCAAGCATCTTAATATCATGAGCCTTCAGCTTTAATTGCTTGCGATACGCCAGCGCACTGGCCACAGCCCCCGGCCATACGGCAATCGTGCTAGTAGCATTTGCCGCAATGGGCGATACGCCAGCAAAGATAAGCGCGGGGAAGGTAAAGAACGTACCACCGCCCGCCACTGAATTAATAACACCTGCGATAAACCCACTGCCAATAAGCAAGAAGGTTTCCATCACGCACGCTCTAAAAAGCAGGCATCACCATAAGAAAAGAAGCGGTAGCCTTGTGCTACGGCATGAGCATAGGCCGCTTGCATAGTGGGTAAGCCGCTAAAGGCACTTACCAACATAAATAAGGTCGATTTGGGTAAGTGGAAATTGGTTAGCAGCGCATCAACGGCCTTAAATTTATAACCGGGGGTAATAAAAATATCCGTTTCGCGCTTCATCGGCTGCAGTTGGTCTTGCGCATCGGCAGCCGATTCTAAGCAGCGTAGCGCCGTAGTACCCACGCTAACAATTCGCCGCCCTTGCGCTTTGGCTTGGTTGAGCGCATCGCAAGTTGCTGCATCAATTTCCATCCATTCCGAATGCATTTTATGGGTGGAAATATCATCAACCCGCACGGGCAAAAACGTACCGCCCCCCACATGTAAGGTAACATGTTCTACTTGCACGCCCTTTGCCTTTATATCGCTCATGAGCGTTTCGCTAAAATGCAATCCTGCGGTGGGCGCGGCCACTGCTCCTAGCTTTTCAGCATGCAATGTTTGGTAATTTAGAAAGTCAGTATCGTCTTTCTCGCTGCGTTTAATATAAGGTGGAAGCGGCATTTGGCCGATTTCTTCTAAAGCGGCAAAAAACAATTCTTCCGCCTTATTGAAAGCCAGTAACACTGTACCCGAATCATGCTTGGCCGCTACGGTGGCGCTAAGCTGAGCACCAAAGACTATCTCATCGCCCAGCTTCAGCTTGCGCGCGGGCTTGGCAAATGCCTCC
>JALZUV010000200.1 GCA_023301245.1 Rickettsiales bacterium | reverse complement strand
TAGTACGCCACGTCACGGGCGGACGTACGATCGGGACAAAGACTGACGACACAAAAAGGTGACGAACAGAAACATAGGACCGAAAACAATTACGCCACGCCACGGGCTGACGTATTGCGGTACACCACGGGTTGCCGTATAGAATAGTACGCCACGTCACGGGCGGACGTACGATCGGGACAAAGACTGACGCCACAAAAAGGTGACGAACAGAAACATAGGACCGAGAAAACGACAGTGAACTACACAAAGCTCAACTTCAACTTCAACTTCAACAACGAGGTGTGACCGGGATGGACCCATCGTACAATAACGGCAATCTCGCCAATGCCACGAGGGGACTCAAACCGTTCAGCGGGAAGGATCCCACGCTCTTCGAGAATTGGTACGAGAAAACCAGCATCATGTTGAGCATATCTCGCCCGGACATTCACAATGTAATGGAAGGGCAGATCAGGCCAGTCGCAGGCACGTCCGAAGACAACGCCATGGCTTCACTACTTTCTACAACTGTGGCTACCCTCGCCCAACGACAGGCTGCTTATGATCGAGCTGACCATGAACTATTCGCCATCTTATCCCTGGTGACGGAGGAGCCTGCATCTTACCTGGTACGAAAACATAGAAAGGGAACGACAGGAACCCGTGGCCACGGGCAAAAGGCATGGCATGAGCTCCATTCCAAGTACATGACAGCCACTGACGAGGCTATTCGGTGTAAGTCTGCAGAACTGGTGGCCACGACCATGAAGCCAGGGCAAGATCCAGACGAGTATTTTCTCCGGGCCTCCCTCCTTCGCGACCAAGTGGAGAACATGGGAGAACCAATAACGGACAGGAAATTCAAGGACATCATGGTTCAAGGCCTCACAGAAGAATACAAGGACATCAAGCTCATGATGTACCGGGACCCTTTATTTACCATCGAACAGATCCAGAGTACCATGAGGCACCTGTATCTCGATAACCTATCGCGACGCAACACCAAAGAAAGCAGGATAGCTGGCCGTGGCGCAGCCATGATAGCTGAGCCAACCCCTGACCCCGATCAGGTGGTCTGCCATCACTGTAACAAGCCGGGACACTATCAGAAGGGATGCGCCTTGTTCATCAAAAATCTTAAGAAGAACAAGAAACCTCCTTTTAAACGAGGCAAGGCTAGTCCGGGAGGCGCCGCTGGGAAGAAGTGGTGTTCCATCCACAATTCTACCACCCACAATGACGCTGGCTGCTACCAGCAGGGAGCGCCACGCCCACAAGAAGGAGCATCACACATAGCTCAAGTTGAGCGCAGTGATCCTGTGAATGAACATCCAGACTTTAACAAGGAGTTTGATTTCGACGGAGGCTTCATGTGGATGGCGTTGTCCGACGAACGAACCTTCCTGCCTAACAACAATGAAATAACTATGTTGGTAGACAGCGGTGCTACGGAACACTTCGTGGACGACCAACTGATACCTGAGCTCAAGGAGAAAATGCTGAACTATACCGTACTAAGCACGCCAAAGAAAATACGAGCAGCCGGCAAGCACATACTGCTGGGGACCGTCACTGGGATTTTGATTGGCTCCATAACCGACAAAACTGGCAAAAAACATGAAGTAGGTTTCCCCAGCGTGATCGTTTCAGGACTAGGCCGCCATCTCTTCTCCTCCTCTGATGCAGCGAGTAGAGGGATATCTACCGTCATTGAGCCAGGAAATCCTCACCTGAAAAGGAACAACATCGTGGTGCCTCTACAGCAACTGGATGCAGACGTGGGTCTCTGCTCATTCCAAGTCGGTCTCGGGGCAACGCATGGTACTCCGGGTACATTAGATTCAGCCATGTCACTCACGGCTCAGGTCAGCGCAGACACCTGGCACAGGAGGCTGGGGCACATGAACCCCCGAAGTATGGACGTGCTTCGCCGCAAGGACGGCAACGGCATCGACTACACCGGCACCATTTCAGGCTGCCCTACCTGCGCTTTGGGGAAAAGCCAACAGAAAGCACACCCAAAGAAGACCATCCACCAAACAAAGGATCCCATGGAGCTAGTCTACACCGACCTTATGGGACCTATCACCCCGGCGGCGAAAGGGGGATATCTATACGTCGCCAAGTTTACTGATGACTTCACTAGAATGAAGGAAATTTTCCTGCTTAAATCCAAAGCCGAAGCCGTTGACTCATTGCACCTGTGCAACAACACAGTCGCCGTTCCGCTAGGACTCCGACTCCAACGCTTACGAGCTGACAAGGGCGGGGAGTACACTTCACAAGGATTTCAAAAGTTCTGCGTCGATTCCGGCATCAGTATGGAATATGCCGCTACGGCCACTCCCCAACAAATCGGAATATCTGAAAGGGATGGACGTACGATCGCGACCATCGCTAGGTGCTTGCTCAAAGACGGAAATTTCCCCCCCACTCTGTGGGGAGAAATGTTTTTCACCGCCGTGTTTATTAGCAACAGATCACCGCATGCCGCATTGGGCGGGACAACGCCCTACTTCAAGATGTACAACAAGGAAGCTGATATGTCCATCCTCCGTGCAATCGGAGCCAGGGCGTTCGTACATATCGAGACGCATACGCCCAAACTGGGAGACAGAGCATGGGAAGGAAAGCTCTGCGGATTTAGTCACAACAGTAGGGCGTATCGCATTTACAACGCGTCAAAGGGAACCATCGTGGAGAGTCGGAACGTTAGTTTTTTGGAAACCCCACCGTACATCATGCCCACACCGGATTATGAGATCGACCGCAGCGAACAAGATGCCTACATCAGCGACGTCATCGATCACACCTCCTTCCTTCACCCGTTCATCTTTGGGAATTCGGGAGATACCCCCGATCACGGTACCACATCGGTACGTGGACAGATCCAGGACATGCTGCGTGACAACGCGGCCACCAGCGAGCCCTTGGAAGGGGGTCAGAATCCGTCAACCGAAACAACGATGACTGGGGTTGTACCGACTGCATCACCTGGAACAACGCCCCCATCATCACACGAGTTGCGCGCGACCCGAGCTTCCACTCGAGGTAACCCAAACGATGAAGATAACACGGAAAGCGTCCTCAATGATCGCCAACTACGTCAGTTGAAGTCACTGGCGTTCGCGGTAGGACCGCCATCGGATTTTGCTCACAATGAAGAACAGCCTTCCTCTGCCACAGCTTTCGCCTACGCAACAGGCAGCCCTGACTACACAGGGTTCTCGGGGGAAGATACCAGTATGAAAATCTGGATCCCCACCAGCTACAAGGACGCCATCAGTTGTCCACAACACAAGGACTGGCAGAACGCAATCCAAAAAGAGATGTCTAGCCTAACGGAACATGAAGTATACGACCTGGTACCCATTACCAGCGTGCCCAAGGGGCAGAAAATCATCGGTTCAAGGTTCGTGTTTAAGCAGAAGGCAGATGGACGGTTCAAGGCGAGACTGGTGGTACAAGGATACGCTCAAGAAGCCGGCATCGACTACGGCAAAACGTTCGCACCAGTATGTCGCATAGGCAGCCAGAGAGTGCTGCTAGCTATAGCGTGTCAGCATGACTGGCCCGTCTACCAAGTCGACGTACAAGTCGCCTTTCTCCAGAGTAAGATTCAAGATGATGTATTCGTCAAGGCGGCACCTGGACATGACACAAACGATATGAAAACAGGAGAACCCATGGTGATGAAACTCAAGCGCAGTTTGTATGGCTTATCCCAATCACCCGCTCTGTGGTACGACACCATCGATGTAGCACTACTAGGAATTGGGTTCACACCAACGTCGTCGGACCCCTGCGTTTACACACATGGGACTGATGACACGTTCGCCATTCTTACGCTATACGTCGACGACATCCTTATCAGTGGAAACAATCCTGGAGTGGTCAAGCGTTTAAAAAAGGCCCTCATGGACCGCTTCGCCATGACAGATATGGGCGAAGTTAGCCTCATCCTCGGGATGAGCGTTACCAGAAACTACGAGAAAGGCACCCTGACCATTACCCAAAAGGATTACGTCCATAACATTCTGGAACGGTACGGGATGCTTGACTGCAACTCCGTCCACACACCAGGATACGGACCCGAACTGTCCGAGGAACAGCCTGAAGAAAAACTACTCGGATCTCAGGGCGTCAAACTCTACCAGGCCATCGTGGGCTCGGTACTTTACCTTGCGCAGGTCACGCGTTATGACATCTGCTATGCTGTCAACCAACTCACTAGGGCGTGCAGCAAGCCATCGACGATACACATGACCGCGGCCAAACACTTACTTCGGTATCTAAAAGGGTCGCCAGACCTGGCCATCATCTACAAGAAAGGACAATTCGCCATGCACGGATACACCGATGCTTCGTTCGCAGCAAACCCGGATAACAGGAAGTCTACCACCGGCTACCTCTTTCTCCTCGGTGGGGCACCCATCAGCTTCGGATCAAAAACTCAGAGCTTAACCGCACAGTCAACAGTTGAGACTGAATTAATGGCAATCAGTTACGGAGCAAAAGAAGCTGTGTATCTCTCAAACTTCATGATTGAGCTGACATTCACCTCATTCGATTCCGTACCAATCAACTGTGACAGCACCGGAGCATTACATCTCGCTGGGAACTCGACGTACTCGTCAAGGACCAAGCATATTGCATTGCGCTATTTTTTCTTACGCGAGCTGGTGAAAAGCGGAAAGATCACCATCCACCATGTGGCAACTACCGCAATGCTGGCTGACTGCGCAACCAAGCACCTCGCCAAAATCCAACACCAAGAAATTCTGCGCCAGATCGTGGAGTTCTCCCGCTAAAAATGGTGACGGTTTCACGAAGTGCTGATTGGAGCAACCTCAACGACCCGAAGGCATCGCCAAGACCAAGATCTGGTCTCGACTACACAGATCCACTACAGCATCAACGCCTTCGCCGATTCATCACCTTTCCTCATCAGCGCCTCCTTCGACACCACATCTCTTCATCATGTCTCAAAGCGACGAAGAACTAGGACGGGAACTCCTGGCGCAATCCATGAGGGAGTCGCAGCTGGCGATTTCCGATGACGAGCGAGACCACTGGACCCTCGACAATCGCGTCGAGGAAGCGGTCAAACAGCGGTTTGACCTATTGGTGGGAGAGTTGGCTCAGGTGGTGCAGAAACACGTCGAGCAATCAGTGCAACACATTGTTGAAGATCAGCTCGGGGCTCTGCGGGCATCAGTGCTTAGCATTTTGGAAAATGAGTACACTCTCGTTAAAAAGTGAGGTCGTGTATATGATGTACCTGGTAGGTAAAATGTATACCTACGTGATAATAATAGATCGGAGGACGTAGACATAAAGTTGAACCGACCGAGTAGAACGCTATTAGTAATATATGTATATTAATAAATATAAGTTCACGTAAGGGTTCTAGGAATGCTAAGTCCACTACGGTAGTCGCACATCGCCTAATACTACTGCTGCATGAGTCGTGGGGTTGCTTTGGCGGTACATTTATGCGATACTGTTAGATATCGCCAGTATACTTTGCAGCCGCGGACTTGATAGATCATACGAGTATGTTGTCGTCGTATCCTTCACGCGTACGTCGTGAGTGCTTAATTTACCCGAGTAAGCCCTACGAGGGCTCGAACAACATTGCACCTATGTAGTGGTGCATTGTTCCGCCCAATGGTAGAGACGCATTGCATAACTGCACGCATCGAGGGGTTGTGTTGAAGTAGGACCTCCATACTGAATAGTATTGCCTATCGGATCGATGCTCTGCAGTAGCGCTCAACATATCATACGATGACGAATCGTACGAGCACGCAATGCTTGTGATCTGTACCAGCTATATGATGCTGGTACGTGGCGAGGTAAATTGTCGACGTAAATGCGGTGCAACCTAGAATGGTTCTAAAACCACGGGACTGTGCCGCTACGGTATTTGGGATTGGATAGAGGTGTGATCTATCTGATCGACGCTGTGCAGCAGGTTCAACGTACTACGACGAACCGACGAATACGTTATGACCGTATCCTGTTATTGTGTGTATAGTACTAAGTATGTATATGTGGCGTGCGTATCTTTTAGTCGAATAGCCCAGAAGTTGCGCTTCGACGTACAATGCGGTTCAACCGAACTCGGTTCGACAAACTGTATGTGTGCCGCTCTGGAATTTGAAAGTGACATTTGTAGACAGCTTTGAAACGTGGCAGCAACAGCCAGCTGGCAAGTAGTTGAAGTTGCTGTGAGAGGCTGAGGGACTCGAGTGCTCGCGCATGGCCTGCCACTCTTCTTTTCACCCCCCGCTCCTGAACTCTCATCAGTTCATCGTGATAAATTCTCTCCTGGCCGAAGAGCGCCGCTAATCAACTGAGATACTACCTTCTTACATCACCAGTGCAGCACGAGCTGTCTAACGACAGCTGCGCGCTAGCCTCTAAAGTCCGTCATCGGCCAGCGTCTGGGACCACCTCTCCTCGTCTAACGACTTGGGTCGAGCACAGTCATCCCCAGACGGTCTGAACCCCAATAGGTTTTGAGCTCCGTTTACGTGCTAGCGCACTGCACTGGGGGGGATACGCGGCTTCATCAAGCGACCATCCCCGTACCCCACAACGAGTCCTTCTGCGGCGTCTGCTGGATTTCACCACGTCCCAAGGCATCTACGCTTCGAACCACCACACCTGTACGTGTGAACGCTTCATCTCGTCGCTTCTTCGCTGCATCATCAAAGCACGTAAGTGAAGAACTTCAACCGCGACGAACCGACGGGTTGACCATCAAGCACGTGAGTGAAGAGTACCGCTGCTAAGAGTACCGCTGTTTCGAAGCCCAACACCGGGATAACCTCCACTGTCCGTCGGCAAACAATTGAAATCAAGCAAGATCACATCCTCGAGAAATACGAGTACTCTCGTATAACTCTAGAATTCTGTCACTTGCTGAAACGCGGAATCCCATACTATTTTCGAGC
>JALZUV010000199.1 GCA_023301245.1 Rickettsiales bacterium | reverse complement strand
GCAAGACATCCACACCCGCTGCACCGAGAATATCGAACGCGTTGAAGGCCTCTACCCCTACCGCAAAGGTGCCAACGTAAGCTCCTTCAAAAAACTAGCAGATACGATGGTCGCCTACGGGATTAAATAACCATTACCCAAATTTAATTCGACTTTGATTGACGCTACTTGAGCAGTCGTTATATTGGCGTGGCCTAAGGGCTTACAAGCAAGGGATTGAACATGGAAAACGCGAAACATACGCCGCTTTACGACGCACATTTGGCCGCTGGCGGCAAGATGGTCGAATTTGCAGGCTATGCGATGGCCGTGCAATATGGCATGGGACTGGCCAAAGAACACCTGTGGGTGCGCGAAAATGCTGGCTTATTTGATGTATCTCACATGGGACAAGCGGTTTTAGAAGGTGAAGGCGCGGCGGAATTTCTTAGCTTCATCACACCCTCGCCCTTCTTACTCACGCCCAATGGTAATGCAAAATACACCGTTCTACCCAATGCCAATGGCGGCATTATTGACGATTTAATCGTCACGCGTATTTCGGAAACTAAATTCAGTCTCGTGTTCAATGGCTCGCGCAAGCAGGTCGATATGAACTGGGTGACCAGCCACTTGCCTGACGGCCTAACGCTGACACTACATGATGACCGCGCCCTACTCGCCCTGCAAGGGCCTAAGGCCGAAAAGGTTCTATCGCAATTAGTTAGCAGCTCGATTGCCGATCAAGATTATATGAGTTACCGCGAAGCCGAACTAAAAGACGGCACGCCCGTCCAAATCTTCCGCCTTGGTTATACGGGCGAAGATGGTTTTGAAATTAGCATTCATGAAGATAAAGCCACGGCCTTCTGGAATAGTTTAGTCGCATTTGATGAAGTAGAACCTGCCGGCCTCGGCGCACGCGATACGCTGCGCTTAGAGATGGGTTACCCACTTTATGGCAATGATTTAAACGAAGAAACTTCGCCGGTTGAAGCCGATATCTCATGGATTGTCAGCAAAAAGAACGACGAATTCATGGGCGCAAAACGCATTATTAATGAACGCGCCAATGGCACTAAAGTAAAACGCGTTGGCATTAAACTCACCGAACGCGGTGTAGCTCGTGGCGATACGCCGATTGTAAATGCAGCAGGCGAATCACTTGGCACACTCACCAGCGGCGGCTTCTCGCCCACCTTGAACGAAGCCATCGGCCAAGGTTATGTTAAAAGCGAATTTACTGAACTCGGCACGAAGTTATTCGTTGAAGTACGCGGTAAAAAAATTGCCGCCGAAGTCACTGGCCTCACTTTTGTGAAAGCCAAAACGAAAACCAAAAAACCTAAACAAGCAGCATAAGGGAGAGTAAACTATGTCTGAAGTACCATCTGATTTAAAATATACATCTGACCATGAGTGGATTCGTGTCGATGGAGACACTGTTACCGTAGGCATTGATGATTACGCGCAAGAAGCCCTTGGCGAACTCGTATTTGTTGAATTGCCAGAAGTAGGCGCAACCTTCAAACGCGGCGCTGATATGGCCGTGGTTGAATCGTTCAAAACAGCGAGCGATGTTTTTGCCCCTATCAGCGGCGAAATTACCGCCGTGAATGAAACCCTAACCGATAGCCCTCAAACGGTGAATGAATCGCCTTTCGAAGATGGTTGGTTGGTCAAAATGAAATTTGATGAAGGCGGCGAGCTAGATGAACTACTCGATGCTGAAACTTACGCTGCAACCCTAGAGGACGACTAAACTCATGCGCTTTTTACCCCATACTGCTGAAGAACGAAAAACCATGTTAAAAGATATCGGTGCGACTAGCATTGATGATTTATACAATCACGTGGCCGAAGAATCGACGTTGAAAGTAACGATGGATTTGCCTAATACGCAATCTGAATTCGCCGTTGAACGTCACATCAGCAAGATGGTGTCAAAAAACAAACCTGCCAACGACCACCCGTTCTTCCTTGGGGCTGGCTGCTATTACCATCATGTGCCCGCCACGGTCGATCACATGATTCAGCGTTCGGAATTTTTAACGGCTTATACTCCCTATCAGCCCGAAATTTCGCAAGGCACACTGGCTGTTATCTTTGAATTCCAAAGCATGATTGCTGCCCTTACAGGGCAAGAAGTGGCCAACGCCTCTATGTATGATGGCGCAACGTCACTGGCCGAAGCGGCACTAATGGCGCGTCGTCTTACTAAGCGCGATACGGTGCATATCGCAGGTGAATTGCACCCTGACTACCGCGATACGCTAACCACTTACACCAGCACTATCGGCGGTAAGATTAAAGAAGATACGCAACTTGGCGAAGATTCCGCAGCCCTCATCGTGCAAATCCCTGACTATCACGGCAATATTCACTCGCTCGAAGAATATCGCAAAATATGTGATGCCACTGGCGCAAAACTTATTGTCGCCGTGACAGAAATTGTATCGCTCGGCATGCTCCCCGCGCCTGAATTAGCCGACATCGTCGTGGGCGAAGGTCAAAGCATTGGTATTCCCATGCAATTTGGTGGCCCACATGTTGGCTTCTTTGCTTGCTCGCTTAAAGACGTGCGCTCAATGCCGGGGCGCTTATGTGGCGTGACGACTGATGCCGATGACAAGCGCAGTTTCGTGCTTACCCTAAACACACGCGAACAACATATTCGCCGCGCCAAAGCCACCTCAAATATTTGTACCAATGTTGGCCTATGTGCGACGGCTTTCACCGTTCACTTAAGCTTACTGGGCGAAAATGGGTTCAAACAACTTAGCCTCCTCAACCACGAAGCGGCCATCACCTTTGCTGAAAAGCTAGAAGCGGCGGGCGCGAAGGTAGTGAACGAAACCTTCTTCAACGAATTTGTGGTGGAGCTAACGGGCAATGCCAAAACTATCGCCAATCACATGACCGAAAATGGTATCATCGCAGGGCATCCGCTTGACGGCAATAAGATGCTCGTTGCCGTCACCGAGATGACAACAGAAGCTGATATGGATGCCTTTATCACCGCGATGAAGGGAGCCGCATAATGACTGCTGCATTAAAGAAAGAACTTCCGATGACGACTAACTCTGCAAACGATGCCCTCATTGACCGTAGCCACGGCTTAAACTTTGAAGAACCGCTGCTAATTGAACGCAGCTTTGAAGGCCGCTGTGGTGTCGATTTTGTGCCTACCAAAGGCTTAAAATCTCGCACAGGCCAAGCCACGCGTGGCACAATTGGTTTACCTCAAGTGAGCGAACCTCAAGCCGTGCGCCACTTTGTGCGCCTATCACAACAAAATTTCAGCATCGATTCTGGCTTCTACCCACTAGGCTCATGCACCATGAAGCACAACCCTCGCTTAAACGAGAAAATGGCACGCTTGCCCGGTCTTGCTAACTTGCACCCAATGCAAGATGAACGCACGACTCAAGGTGCATTAGAACTCATGTACGAGCTGCAACATTGGTTGAGCGAACTCACTGGCTTACCGGGTGTATCGCTTTGCCCAGCAGCTGGTGCACAAGGCGAAATGGCGGGCATGCTCGTGATTCGTAAAGCGCTCGAAAAACGTGGCGAGAATCGCAAAATCGTTCTCGTTCCTGACAGCGCCCACGGCACTAACCCTGCCACTGCCGTGATGTGCGGATTTGAAATTCAAACCCTGCCATCGACTGACGAAGGTTTTGTCGATATGGATGCCTATAAAGCCGCGCTAAATGATGATGTTGCGGGCTTCATGCTAACCAACCCCAACACCTGCGGATTATTTGACCCGAACGTAAAAGAAATCGCCGACCTTCTGCACGAAGCAGGCGGTTACTTCTATTGCGATGGCGCGAATTTCAACGCCATCGCTGGCCGCGTTCGCCCTGCTGATTTTGGCGTAGATGTGATGCATATTAACCTGCATAAAACCTTCTCTACCCCGCATGGCGGGGGTGGCCCAGGTAGTGGCCCCATTGTAGTTACCGAAGAGCTCACTCCCTTCCTGCCCGTTCCACGTGTGCAAAAAGAGGCTGATAGTTACACACTCGAATATGAAGCCGAAGATAGCATTGGCCGCATGAAAGGCTTCCATGGTCACATGGGAATGTTCGTACGGGCACTTGCTTATATGATGGCACATGGGGTGGATGGTATTCGCCAAGCATCCGAAGATGCAGTGCTAAACGCCAACTATGTTCGCGTGCAGCTGCAAGAGCATTACCACGTACCATTTAACGGCATGTGTATGCATGAATGTTTACTGTCAGATAAGAAGCAAAAAGCCAACGGTGTTACCACCATGGATATTGCCAAAACGCTGATTGAACATGGCATGCACCCAATGACGGTATTCTTCCCGCTTGTAGTCCAAGGCGCAATGCTAATTGAGCCAACCGAGAGCGAAACGAAAGAAACCATCGACCGCTTTATTGCGATTATGAAAATGATTGCCGATGAAACAGAAGCAGGCAATGGCGAGCAATTCTTAGAGCTTCCAAAATCAACGCCACGCCGCCGATTAGACGAAGCAAAAGCAGCCCGCAAGCCAACGCTTACATGGCAAATGATGATGGCAAATAGTTGAGTGTGAAGCCGTTGCCCTTTGGGTAAATAATAACGGTTAAACGCGGTGCGAAGCAGTCGCTTGTGCCGCTTCGGCCTCTAATGCTTGCTGATTTACTTTGGCGGCAAAAGACGGTGAGCTTCTCTCTTTGTCCATTTCAATAACAGCCACTTCAGGTTCTGGTGTTTGTGCCACCTCAGGCTCTGCATATTTTTTCACCCACGGGCTTGCTTGCAACTGCTCAACATGAGCTTCAATCATGGTACGCATTTCTGCATTGGTAAAATCCATCTCTTCTAGTTCGCTGGCATATTGTGCCGCAAGAGTGATTAGATTATTACGAGCAGCAGGGTCAGTTTGCTTAACAATTTCCGTGGAAGCGGCTGATACAAAACGGTCCGTCAACTCTTGATTACCGCTGCCTGATTTGGAACTCATACCATAAAGCGAGTTGGCCACTAAAAACAGGCCACCCTGTACTAAGTTGAAAATCCAAAACTTACTTCCATCTAGGCCGAAACGTCCTTTGGTTGCATTTTTATATTCAGCTTCTAATTTTTTAACGTTGCTGGCGGCTTTTAAAAGCTCTGGCTTCAATTTCTCTTTTTGCGATTCTGGTGTTGAGGCACTATTAACCTTCTGCTCCAACTCGCTATGAGCAGCATAGGCCGTTTTCTCAACCTGTTTGGTTTTTGTATAATTTAAAATCGAAATTTCGTAACTACTATTAGCTGTTGAAAGACGAGAACCATTTTTATCGACCCCTAATTCTGCTTCAACTTTCCGCAAATTACGCGCGTTTTTCTTTTCATCAAACGCACCGAATAGGGTCGCAAAATTATTAATCGCCGCAAAGCCCCCTGATAGAATGAGCGGTTTGCTCATCACCGCATATTTCACTTTTTGCCAAATGGATAAATCTTTATAGGCCAGCTTGGCCTGCTCGGGCGTATCGACTCCCATAATATCGCGAATTTGCGAATTGTTCTTTTCAGGAATTAATAAACCAGCGCTAAAGCCTGTCATCAAAGCCGTACCTGCAACTTTTTTATAAGCATTTTCTTGGTTAAAACCTGCTTTTGCAAAAGAATATCCTGCAAAAATTTCCGAAACTGATTTGACGGGAATAACCAAACTTTTCATCGCCTTTGTAAAACCATTATGCGATTTATTTTTAATGGCCGAAGCAGAAAAGTTACTCCCCACATCGGGCGTATAGCCGTGCTGCCCAAGAAATTCTCCGAATCCTTGCATCACATGCTCTTGTTTTTGTTTGTCGCTAGTTTTGCCAAATAACAGCATAAAACTATCGCCTACGCTAAAAGCTACTCCCGCTTTCAGCTCGTCCATATCATTGCGGAACAAACCACTTAATGCGGTAGCGGTGTTACCCAGCATGTAAAATGCAGCCGATAACACAAGGCTATTATCGCGGATAGTACGCCACATTGAAGGCGCAGCTTTAGTGGTTTTAATGGCTTGAATATTGCCCGAAACCACTTCTTTTTGTTTCAAAAATGTGAGTACATCTTTCGGTTGGCGAAACCCACCAACACGAATAATAGGCTGATTATCTTTGATATCGTAGCTAACGCTATAGCCATTATCGATGAATAAATTATCTAAATTTCGTAGCTTATCAGCATCCTTTGCATGCGCGGGAATCGTAATTACAGCTTCGCGGATGGTACTCTGACCATTACCCGTAAAGGTAACTTCCTGAATCAACGAGGCATCACTCTGCCATTGATAGCGCATAACTTCCCTTCTCGTTTGCCGATTAAATTACTTATATATAATACCATGGCGGCAGAGGGATGTTTGTTAAGGTTTTATTACAAACCGTCACACAAGAGCGACAGAAGCAGCTGTTTTATAGAATAAATATATTATTTATAGTGAAGGTTTAATCGAAAAGACGTCGTTTACGCCCACGACGACCACCTTCTGGATAATCATACTCACGACTCTTAACGCTATCGCGCACCCATTCTGCCGCTTCTTCAGTGACAGAAGATTCCGATGACGCTTTTTTAGGTGCTTGGCGCTGCGATGTTGGCAAATCAACATCGCGCGTTACAGGTGCTCCCCGATGAATACCATGACGCGGGTTAGATCCATTCAAAAGAGAACGTGCTGGAGGCGTATAAACATCAGTCTCGCGCTCCCATGGTAGCGCTTGGTTGGGCCGCCCTGCAGAGCCACCATCAACTCCCTGATTCCAAGGTAAATTTGCACCCGAAGTGCTATAGATGTCGCCCTGCATCGGCGAACCATTGAAACGTTGATAATGCTGCGGAATCGGCAATACAGGCAGGCCTGCATGAGCAGATTTCATCACGTCGCGCCAAATGAGTGCTGGCATAGACCCGCCCGTTATTTTTTTGGTCGGTTTATTATCGTCATTCCCTACCCACACACCCGTCGTAAATTGAGGAGTAAAGCCAATAAACCATGCATCGCGGTTATCATTAGTCGTACCCGTCTTACCTGCAGCGGGGCGGCCAAAGCTCGCACTACGCCCTGTCCCTAAGGAAACAGTATCCGTTAGCATATCATTCATCATGCGCGTTACATCACCGCCTAGAGCCTCGCCTTGCTTTGTCTCTTTGCCCGTGCGCTCATAAATAAGTTCGCCCGTCATTTGATTGGTAATTTTACGAATTGCATAAGGGGCGGTCTTTTTACCGTTGTTGGCTAAATGGCTATAAGCGCCAACCAAATCGAGCATGGTCATTTCACCCGCGCCTAACGCAAGAGAAAGGTTAGGGCTCAAAGGCCCCTTCACTCCTAAACGTCGAGCCATTTTAATCACTGTGCCAATGCCTACTTGTCTTGCCAATTGTACGGCCACCGTATTGACGGAGCGGAAAAATGCTTCACGCAATTTAATATCGCCAAGATATCGCCCATTATAGTTCCTAGGCGACCATCCGCCAAACTGAATACGCTTATCCATCACCCAACTATTAGGCGTTAAACCCGACTCAAGGGCCGCTAAATAAACAAATAATTTAAAAGCCGAACCTGGCTGACGCCTCGCCTGCGTGATGCGGTTAAACTGGTTTTTATTATAATCAACACCGCCCACCATGGCCTTAATAGCACCATCAGGCGACATGGTTAATAAGGCCGCTTGGCTAACATTTTTCGTCCCGCCCTGCTTTTCTAAATAACTGGTAATGGTTGTTTCTGCTTTATTTTGAATACGCGGATTCAACGTGGTGTAAACTTCAATATCCCCATCAACTTGCCCAATAACCGTCGGAATTAAATCGACCACCCAATCAGCAAAATAGCGGGCGCCCTTGCCTTTTTCAGGTTGCAAGTTAATGGTTTTCTCAAAGCCTGCAATCGCTTCTGATGCGGCTCTGTCATTGAGCATTTTCGCATCTTTCATATTTAAAATAACTTGTTGAGTTCGCTTAAAAGAAAGCTCCTTATCGCGGGTGGGTGCATAGCGCGAAGGAGCTTTTAGCAACCCTACCAATAAGGCAGATTCCTCTAAATTCAAATCAGTGGCTGACTTATTAAAATAATGACGAGAGGCCGCATCAATACCATAGTTACCCGCACCTAAATAAACGCGATTGAAATAGATTTCGACAATTTTTTCTTTACTAAAATGGTTTTCAATCCAAACACTTAACATCACTTCTTGAATTTTACGCTTAAAGGTACGTGCCGGGGTTAAGAAAGTATTTTTTGCCAATTGCTGGGTGATAGTACTACCGCCCTGCACCACGCCACCGGCAGCAATATTATGATACATCGCACGTGCAATACCCATTGGGTCAACGCCTACATGCTCAAAAAAGCGGCGATCTTCGGTGGCTAAAAGCGCTTGAATTAGATGCTTTGGCAGCCCATCAAAAGCCACATATTTACCCACCACATGACCGTAAGAACCAATTAGGTTTTCGGAAGTATCGAAGATACGAATACCGGGGGGTTTGTCGTAACTTTCCAATTTATCCAAATCGGGTAACTCACTGGCAAACCATAATAAAACTAAAAGGCCAATCACCCCTAACATAAAGCAAAGAGACAGTAATTTTAGCCAAATTCTTTTAGGACTCCACCAAGAACTCTTTTGTTTTGGCGGGAGCACCGCACGAGCCTGAGTACGCTTGCCAGACGCACGCGTTTTGCGCGCCGTACTGGCACGTTTGGTCGTTGAGGTTGTACGTTTTCTTACCACGGCTGTGAAATAACGGAGTTTTCCTTTCAAAACAAGCCTTTAAAACTTACGCTTCTCAAGCTCGAAAATCTTGCTACTATCGATTTATGCTAGATATTACAGAATTTGATAAAAAAGCCGAAGCGCTTCTCGAAAAAATTGCCGATGAAATTGAGCAAAAAGACAAGGATATGCTCATTGATGCTGACCTCAATCAGGGCATCCTCACGATTGAGTTAGATTCGGGTCATGAATATGTTGTCAGCAAACATGCGCCGTCTAAACAAGTGTGGTTATCGTCGCCCATTAGTGGCGGCCTGCATTATGATTATAACGCGCAACTTGATGGCTGGGAGCTAACAAAAGATGGCAGTCGCCTTAGCGAATTGCTAAGCGCAGAACTTTATAAACTCACTGGCGTCGCCTTAGACTTTATTGGCGAGTGACATTACCTACCGTTCGCGCTAAACAACCCTCCTAATGGAAGCACGCAGCCACACACTTTACGCCAACGCGAACCACCGCCGCGATAAGGGAGGCTTGCCAAGTTTAAAGCAACTCTTTCCCTACCTAGCCCCTTACCGTGGGTTAGTGATAGCCGCCTGTATTTCGCTCATCTTCACTTCAGGCGCGGTGCTAGGCATGGGTGCTGCGCTACGCTATCTAGTCGATTTCGGCATTAGCGCAGGTGACCCGCAATTGCTCGATAATGGATATTTCATGATGCTGGGCGTGGTGGGGCTACTGGCTTTCGCCTCTTTTGCACGGTTCTATTTTGTATCTAGCATTGGCGAACGGCTCGTTGCCGATATTCGCCGCGATGTTTTCGCTAAAACCATCCATATGGATATGGCGTTTTTTGAAACCACCCGCACGGGCGAACTGCTTTCGCGCATGACCGCCGACACCACCTTATTACAAACCGTATTTACGGGCACTTTATCTGTCGCTATTCGTAACGGCTTACTCATTATTGGCGGCACTAGCTTGTTGCTTATTACCAGTGGTAAATTAACGGGCATGGTATTTTTAATGCTGCCTGCGGTGATTATTCCTATCGTTATTTTAGGCCGCAAAGTTCGCTTTTGGTCGCGCGAAACGCAAAG
>JALZUV010000198.1 GCA_023301245.1 Rickettsiales bacterium | reverse complement strand
TGGTTTGCTGATATTTTAGTAATAACCTACTAATAAAGTAAAAAAAATCGCTTTTCTTAAGGAAATGTTAACACTTACCTAGTACTATGCAATTATTAGGGGTACTCTAAGATTATGATAGGTAATGTAGCCAATATAGCGACAACCGCTTTACAGAACGCCAGCAAAACGCTGGAAGTGAGTGCGAATAACGTTGCGAATATTTCGAGCAAAGGCCAAGTTGGCAGTAATACAGATAATGGCAAAGCCTATGTAGCCCGCCGCGCTGATGCAGTTTCCCGCTCTGAAGGTGGCGTAAGTACAAAAATTACGCAAACTAATCAGCCAGTTAATAGTGAACAAGAAATTGTAAACCAAAAATTTGGCGGCTATCAGTTTGATGCCTCGCTCAAAGTAATAAAAGATTCTGACGAAGCGACAGGTTCGTTGCTCGATATCCTCGCCTAGTTTCCTTCCAATCGCCTACTGACTCCTTGTTTTTATTCATTTTTTTCAGTGGCTATCTGCCCAAAATACTTCCAGTTGTGCAATAGATGCTGAAAAAAGTTCAGCATGACAATATAAGCATGAAGTGAGTCAGCAGACGAGCACAGCCATGAGCCCGCGAAGCGGCGTTCCATTTGAGCGCCAGCAGGCGCGCAGAGGGAACAAAGCTAATACCCTCTTAAAAATCAGGGTTATCGTAGTGGTTTGGTGGCATTACGCCGCGCACGCGTTCGTTTAAAATGGGGCGCATGCTAGGGCGTGATTTTACGAGGCGATACCAGTCGCGAGCCTTCTTATGTTTATTCCACGGCACATCATCAAAATAATCAATGACGGATAATTGAGCCGCAGCGGAGAAATCGGCCATGGTGGAATGTTCGCCATTCAGCCACGGTTGTTCGGTTGTCAGCACACTAATCATCTCTAGGTGGTAATGAATATTAGTGGCCGCTTCGCGGAAGGCTTTTGTATCGGGCCAGCCGTTTCCTTCTAGTTTTTTGAAATATTTTTCATAAACTAAAGTTTGGGTTACTTCGGCGAAAAACTTATTATCGAACCAGTCGACTAAGCGGCGGGTTTCGGCGCGTTGTTCTAAGGTGCGCCCCAAAAAGCTAATGCCGCCTGCTTGTTCCGCACGTTCCTCCAAATATTCGCTGATAGCGTAATGGCCAGCGATAATGAAGCCCTCTTCATCTTGCAGTACGGGAATTTCGCCTGCGGGGTTGAGGGAGAGAAAATCCTCCGTCTGTTCCCAGAAAGGTTCATCTTCTAGCACAAAACTTAAATGCCGCTCGCCCAGCAAAATACGCACCTTGCGGCAATGCGGATGCAACGGTGAATGAGTAAGGCTTAGGGTCACGCTGCGAAATTTTGGTTAGGTTTGAAGTTTGTTTTCTTTTTGCCGCTGCGTAAATATTTAGGCATCATCATTTCCATTGATGTTGGGGAGATGCCCAGTTCAACTAATCCATTTTTGGAAACGATATTGTTGGTTTTTAGCAGCTGTACTTGGTCGCGCGTAAGCGGCGGCACAGGCGCAAATTCCGCAAAGAAGCTCATGAATTTTGCAAGGCTCCAAGGAATAGAAATCATCATACGGCTGCGATTGGTTGTTTTTAAGATGCGCTGTAGAATTTGGCGGAAGCTATAGACGGTCGGCCCACCCAGCTCGTAAGTTTTGCCTTGGCTAGATTCATCGCGCAGGGCGGCGACAAAAGCATCAGCCACATCGCCCACATAAATAGGTTGGAAGGTGGTGTTGCCGCCGCCAATAAGTGGCAGGGCAGGCGAAATGCTGGCCATGCGGTTAAATTGGTTGGTGAAACTATCGCCCGCACCAAAGATGACGCTGGGGCGCATGAAGGTCGCACCCGCAAAAGCAGAGGTCACAGCTTGTTCGCCCGTCTCTTTACTTTTTGCATAGCGCGAGCCTTTGGCTTTATTAATACCTAAGGCCGACATGTGAATATAGCGTTTCGCTCCTGCATCTTTCGCCATTTTAGCGAGACGTTCGGCACATTGAGTGTGAATGGTGGAGAAGCGCTGACGGCCTTTTTCGTATAAAATTCCCACCAAATTAATCACCGCCCATGAGCCATCGAACGCATCATGCAGGGTTTTAGGTTGAGTAACATCGGCATTGCGAAGATACAGGCGGCCACCGCCAGCCGATAAGGGAAACATATCTTTGCAGGCACTTGCATTGCGTGCGAGCACTTGCACATCGTACCCATCGCGGATGAGCGCGTTGACGAGGGTTTTTCCAACAAAACCTGTGCCACCAATGACGGTCACTAATTTATTGCTCATGCGAAGAACTCCCCTAGTTTTTATTCAACTTATAGCCAACCCCGCTGCCTTACAAGTGCTCTAATGTAATGAATGCTCACTTTTGTGCGAAGAATAGGCTAGAGGTGAATGATGAAAAAATTATTAGTATTTATAGTAGCGTTATTATTAGGGAGTCAGGCCATGGCCGATGAAACAGTGAAACCACAAGAAGAGGCGCTCGCCATTTTAGCAGGTGGGTGCTTTTGGTGCCTAGAGCCGCCTTACGATAATGAGGTGGGCGTGAAGGAAACATTGGTGGGCTATATTGGTGGCCATGTGGAAAACCCAACATACGAAGATATTAATACCAAAAAAAGCGGCCACCGCGAAGCCATCGCCATACATTATAACCCCGATGAGATAAGCTATGAGCGCCTAATTGAGATATTTTTCGACACGATTGACCCGTTCGACGAGCACGGACAATTTGCCGATAAAGGCCCGCAATATACCACCGCTATTTATGCGAAAGATGCAGCGCAGATAAAAATAGCCGAAGCCGCTATTGCAAAAGTGGAAGCTAAATCAGGCAAAAAAGTGGCCACTGTCATCGAGCCTGTTTCAACCTTCTTCCCCGCCGAAGAATATCATCAAGATTATTATAAGAAAAACCCCCTGCGTTATAAAATGTATAAGACAGGTTCAGGGCGCTAACATAATCTTAACATAACTGCTCTATGCTGAGTTACTAGTAATGAAGCAGGAATAAATATGAGCAAAAATCATAATGCACGCAGTGATTCGCGGAAGCGACCAATGGCGGGGCTTACTCAGAATGATTTTGTCATAGCTTCTAAAGAAGCCGCCTACAGCAAATTAAGTAAATCTGAAACTGCTCAAGAGCTAGATAGTGTCGTTAGTAGTATTCTGCCTTTTTTAAAAGAGCATGTTCGCTCTTATAAAGAGCGTCACGAAATAATCGAAGAGTGTTATCGGGTTGCTGAAATTGTACTTCAAAAGCCAATTCGTACTGAAGAAGATAGAGATTCATTGCCCTACTTAGTGAATAATCTTGGGAAACTCTCAAAGGCAATTCCAGATAAATATGTTGATAATGAGAAAGTTTTTGCCACGCTTGAGCGTCATATTGGCCGCTTTACTAAGTTGTTGGATGTAAACGGCCTTGGGCGTGTTATTACTGGTCTTTCATTTGCTCGCAATGGAAAGCCCAGTAAGATTTTTGATAAATTAGGCGAACGGTTTATTCAGTTGGCAAATAAAGGAGGAATTCCTGATAAAGATTTATCGAGTATCTTATTTGGTTTTGCGGAAACAAAATATCAACCTACAGACGATTTCTTTGAAGCGTGGGATGGGGTTGTGCAGGGCCTTAAAGAGAAGAAATCCTCTAATGGAGGGGACTCATTAAGAGCAGATAATGTTGCTCAGGCGCTCTATAATTTATCTTTAATGAAAGCGCAGGGGCTAGAGGTTCCTGAAGATATGGTCGAAAAATGGTTTGATTTTGCCGCAAATACGAAAGATGGATCGTTTGATCACCGAAGTTGGCGGCAAATGTATTTAACGGCGCTAGTATTTGATTTTCCAAATCCAGAACAATTTAGGATCTCTGGCATTGCACAAACAACATCCACTACTAGAGAACAAAATTACTACCAAAAACATTTACAAAAATGTGCAAATTCTTACATGAATAAGAGCGAGAGCGATATTGAAATAAAAATTGAATCCGAACAATTATTTGAACTAATCGATTCTGCCGTTGATTATAAGGTCACCATCTCAGGAGGTGCGGGCGCGAATAAAGAAACGGTATTTTGGGTGCAATATGATGGTCCTCATCACTATCAGCAAACGGAAAATTCCCGCGAGTATGATAGCTCCACGAAACTACAAAATATGATTATTGAGCCACGCCTAGATAAGGATGAGCGGCTTATGCGAATTGATTATGGTGAAGTAAGGGATAGGGAAACTAAAGATATCAATAAAGCTTCGGCCACACATTTTCATGCGAAAGATACTTTAAATGCAATGATTACAATGCATCGGAAAAATGTGCTTGGTCTGGATGATAAGTCTAGAATCAATGAAAGGTAGCTTTAAGCTGCTTCGGTACCGCCAACGGTTAGTGGGTCAATTAGCAGGGTGGGTTGGCCGATGCCTACTGGCACGCTTTGGCCTGCTTTGCCGCAAGTGCCAATGCCATTATCCATTTTTAGGTCATTACCAATCATCTTCACTTTTTGCATGGCTTGTGGGCCGTTGCCGATGAGGGTTGCGCCTTTAACGGGGTAGGTAATTTTACCATTTTCAATCATGTAGGCTTCACTGGCCGAGAAGACGAATTTACCTGATGTGATATCCACTTGGCCACCGCCGAAATTAACGGCATAGAGGCCTTTATCGACTGAAGCGATAATTTCGGCTGGGTCATGTTGGCCGGCTAGCATGAAAGTGTTGGTCATGCGGGGCATAGGTTGGCTGCCGTAATCTTCGCGGCGTCCGTTACCGGTTGCGGCAACACCCATTAAGCGGGCATTCATGCGGTCTTGCATGTAGCCTTTGAGGATTCCATCTTCGATTAAAACATTGTTGGCCGAAGGTGTGCCTTCATCGTCAATGCTGATGCTACCTCGTCTATCCATCATGGTGCCGTCATCTATTACAGTCACGCCTTTGGAGGCCACGCGTTCGCCCATCATGTTTGAAAATACGCTGGTTTTTTTGCGGTTAAAGTCGCCTTCTAGCCCGTGGCCGACGGCTTCGTGTAGTAGCACGCCTGGCCAGCCTGGGCCGAGTACGACGGGCATTTCGCCAGCGGGGGCAGGGCGGGAATCTAGGTTTACGAGCGCTTGGCGCAAGGCTTCATCGGCTTGCGCTTTCCAGTTGGCTTCGGTTAGATATTCGCCGTAGGACACACGGCCACCTGCGCCAGATGAGCCTGTTTCCATGCGGTCACCCTTTTTGCAGACGACGCTAATGTTGAGGCGTACTAACGGACGAATGTCGCCCGTGCGTTGGCCACCGCTACGCATAATTTGCACCGCTTGCCAGTTGCCTGCGAGCGAAACAGTAACTTGCGCGACACGTTTATCTTTCGCGCGAAGGTAAGATTCAATCGCCTCGATGGTTTTGAGTTTTTGCTCAAAGGAAATTTCTTCCAGCGGGTTGATGTCGCTATAGAGTGCGCGGTTTGTGCCAAAAGCAGGGGCGATAGCGGTTTCGATGTTGCCTTGGCCTTGGTTGATAGCGCGAACGGTAGATTGGGCGCGCTTAATAGCAGCCTCGCTAAGGTCGGAGGCGAAGGCGTAGCCAGTGGTTTCATTCAGCACTGAGCGCAAACCGAAACCTTGGTCGGTGGTGTAGCTGGCATTTTTTAAACGACCATCATCGAATAGTAAATTTTCGGATTGGCGGAACTCTAAAAATAATTCGCCATCATCCATACCATGCAAACTATCGTCAACAAGTTGCTGAACCTTGCTTTGCTCCATGCCAGTGGAGGTGAAAAAGAAGCCGTCAAGTGTCGCAATATCGGTCATAGATTTATTTTTCTGGTTATTTTCTTTACGAAACTAAATGACAGTGCTTGCAAATACCACCCAAAAAAGCATAAAAGCTTACTAACTAATATTTTAATTTGATGGGGCACTTCATGTCTGAGAATCAACATCCGAATGTAGAACCGTGGCAACTAGGCTTTCAGGAGCCTGTGACGCCTGTGATGGAGCAGCTTGATGTGCTGCATGATGGCTTGACCATTACCATTACTATTATCACGCTATTTGTGATGGCATTGCTATTTATTATTATATGGAAATTCCGTGAATCGAAAAACCCTACGCCAAGTAAGGTGACGCATAATACGCCGCTTGAAATTGCATGGACGGTGATTCCGATTCTTATTTTGGTGGCGATTTCTATCCCCTCTTTACGCACGCATTATTACATGGATAAAGCGCCTAACCCCGATATGGTGCTGAAAATTGTCGGCTATCAGTGGTACTGGAATTACGAATATCCAGATTCTGAAGGCATTAGCTTTGATAGTTACATGATTAAAGATGAAGATTTGAAAGAAGGCGATGTGCGCTTGCTTTCGGTTGATAATCCTATTGTTGTGCCGGTTGATACAACCGTCGCGGTGCATATGACGGGTGGCGATGTGATTCACGCATGGGCTGTTCCTGCCTTTGGCGTGAAGCAAGATGCGCTACCGGGGCGTTTGAACGAAACATGGTTTAAGGCCACTAAGCAAGGTGTTTACTTTGGTCAATGTTCCGAGCTTTGTGGTGTCGGCCATGGCTTTATGCCAATTGAAGTGCATGTAGTTTCTAAAGTGGCCTATGCTGCTTGGGTGGAAGGTTCAAAAGCAGCGCTAGATGGCGGTGGCGAATATAATAGCCGCACTATCTTGCAGCAAGTGCAGCAAGACCCAGCTGTTATTGCTGCCGAAGCCGAAGCTGCCGCCGCGCTCATTGATGTCGCCGCAGACGGGGGTGAAGTTGCCGCCGAGCTTGAGGCTGTAGCCACGGAAGCGGAAGCCGCCATTGATGCGAAATTAGAAGCATCGACTGACGAAGTTAAGGCTGCGACCGATGAGGCAAAAGAAGTTGTTAAAGAGAAAATCTCTAAAACGAAGGCGAAAGCAACGAAGGCCGTTACAAAAGCTAAGCAGCAAGTAGAGCAGGTAGTTGAAACTGTGGCGCCTGTTGAAGAAGCTGTTGAAGAAGTAAAGGCAAAAGTGAGTAGCTTCAATTCGAAGGCAAATGCCAAAATTGACGCAAAAGAAATAATAAATCAGAAGGCAGGGGAATAGCGATATGTCAGGTCACGATCATCATACACCAACGGGGTGGCGTCGTTGGGTTTTCTCTACAAACCATAAAGACATTGGTACAATGTATCTTATCTTCGCTATTTTTGCGGGTTTACTAGGTGCATTTTTCTCCATTCTTCTGCGTGCAGAATTACAAATGCCCGGCGACCAAATTTTTGGTGGCGATTATCAATTCTATAACGTGGTGGTGACGGCTCACGCCTTCCTCATGGTATTCTTTTTAATCATGCCCGCCTTGATTGGTGGTTTTGGTAACTGGTTTGTGCCGATTATGATTGGTGCCCCAGATATGGCATTCCCACGTTTGAATAATATTTCATTCTGGTTGTTGATTCCTTCGATGATTCTACTGGTAGGTTCATCATTTGTGGGTGAAGGTGCTGGTACGGGTTGGACCGTCTATCCGCCGCTTTCAACCATTGCCTCTCATCCGGGGATGGCAGTTGATATGGCGATTTTCGCGCTTCACTTGGCGGGTATTTCGTCAATCCTTGGTGCGATTAACTTTATTGTGACGATTTTCAACATGCGTACCCCTGGTATGACCATGATGAAAATGCCGTTATTTGCATGGTCAGTATTGCTAACAGCATTCTTGCTGCTACTTGCTCTACCTGTACTGGGTGGTGCAATTACGATGCTGCTGACAGACCGTAACTTTGGTACGAGCTTCTTCGACCCAGCGGGTGGCGGTGACCCTATTTTATACCAGCATCTATTCTGGTTCTTTGGCCATCCTGAAGTTTACATTCTCGTCCTCCCAGGTTTTGGTATTATCTCTGAAATCGTACAGACTTTCTCACGCAAGAAAATTTTCGGTTACTCGGCAATGGTTGGAGCAATGGCGATTATTGGTTTCCTAGGGTTTGTTGTATGGGCTCACCATATGTTCACTGTAGGCTTGGATGTTGATACGCGCGCTTACTACATGATTGCGACCATGATTATTGCAGTGCCAACAGGTATTAAAATCTTCAGTTGGATTGCAACAATGTGGGGTGGTTCAATTCGTTTCACCACGCCGATGTATTTCGCGCTTGGGTTTATCTTCCTCTTCACCCTTGGTGGTGTAACAGGGATTGTACTGGCTAACGGTGCCGTTGATATTCCGATGCATGATACATACTATGTAGTGGCTCACTTCCATTACGTGATGTCGCTGGGTGCGTTATTCGCCATCTTTGCGGGCTTCTATTACTGGTTGCCTAAGATGAGCGGTTACATGTATAGCGAAACGCTTGGTAAGATGCATTTTTGGATTACGTTTGTTGGTGCAAACCTAACCTTCTTCCCACAGCATTTCTTGGGGCTAGCAGGTATGCCGCGTCGTATTCCTGATTACCCAGATGTTTATGCGGGCTGGAACTATGTTTCATCGATTGGTTCGTATATTGGTGCCTTTGGTGCGTTATTCTTCCTCATCGTTCTATGGCAGGCTTTCTCTAAGAAGCGCCCTGCTGGCATGAATCCTTGGGGGGAAGGTGCAACGACTATCGAATGGACTGTACCATCACCACCTGATTTCCACACGTTTGAGACGTTGCCGAAGTTTAAAGGCTAGTGAGCGCAAGCACCTTAGTTGAATCGACTGCCAAAGATTGGCTAACCCTCACTAAACCAGGGGTAATGCTATTGGTGTTATTTTCAGGTGCGGTGGGCATGTGGTTGGCGCCCGTTAGTTTGCATCCGATTGTGCAAATTGCGGTGATTGTGGCGATTGGTTTGGGCAGTGCATCAGGGGCGATATTCAATATGGTCTATGATCGCGATATTGATAGCATTATGAAGCGCACCCAAAAGCGACCTATCGTGACAGGCGCAATTGCCGCAGGCGATGCTGGCTTGCAGGGGGTGTTATTATCTATTGCAGGGGTGGCAATATTGGGCTTGGCTACTAACTGGTGGGCCGCAGGTTTGCTGGCATTCTCAGTGTTTTTCTATTCGGTGGTTTATACGGTTTGGCTTAAGCGTCATACGGCGCAAAATATTGTTATTGGTGGCGCGGCGGGGGCATTTCCGCCCGTTATTGGCTGGTTGGCTGCCACGGGCGATGTGATGCATTTGCTGCCATGGTTATTGTTTTTGACTATTTTTCTATGGACGCCGCCGCATTTCTGGGCATTGGCGCTGTACCGTAACGAAGATTATAAAACGGCGAAAATTCCGATGCTACCTGTCACGGCAGGTAAAGAATCTACGAAAAAGCAGATGCTTGTTTACACGTTCATATTGGTGGCGACTACCTTGGCTATACCGTTCACGGAACCCAGCTTAGGTTGGTTCTCGGTTATTGCGGCGGCGGGGCTGGGCGGAATGTTTATTGTGCATAATATACGTGTTATACGCGCTGATGATGATAAAATTGCCATGAAGATGTTTGGCTATTCAATAATGTATCTATTTGCTTTGCTGGCAGCATTATTGCTGGATTATTGGATTATTCCTAACTAGGTTTTTTTTATGGACGCACAAGTTGGACTTAATATTTTACATGAGATTAACACCAGTGCCATTTATTTAATGGGCTTAAGTTTTGTGTTGGGCTCGTTCTTTACCCTGTTGCTTTTAGCCCTTTTAGATTGGGCACGAGTGCGCAATCAGCCTCCGCAAGACGATTAACGCTTTTGCACCATTGACTTGGGCTTTAAAAGCGAGCAAATTCCAACCATATTATAAATAGATAAATAGGATGTTCTCTTCATGAGTGTTGACATTAAAACCCCCGATTTAGGTGAATCTGTTTCAGAGGCTACCATTGCAACTTGGTTTAAAGCGGAAGGCGATGCTGTCGCTAAAGATGAACCTTTGTGCGAACTTGAAACCGATAAGGTAACCCTAGAAGTTCCAGCCCCCGCTGATGGTGTGCTAGAGAAAATTATTGCCAAAGAAGGCGATAATGTTGAAAAAGGCGCGACCTTAGGTTCGATTAAAGAAGGGGCCGCTCCTGCCAAATCAGCGACTGCTCCTGCAAAAGCTGCGGCTCCTGCTGCTGCGCCTGCGGGTGGTAAAAAGAACCCCCCTGCGGTTGAGAAAATTGCGGCGGAAAAAGGTTTGAACCTTGCCGGTTCGACTGGTTCGGGAAAAGATGGTCGCCACACGAAGGGCGATGTTCTCGCTGCTTCAGCTGGCGGTTCCGCTCCTGTAGCGACTGGCCCACGTCAAGAGCGTGTGAAAATGACTAAGCTTCGCCAAGCCATTGCGCGCCGTTTGAAGGAATCGCAAAATACGGCGGCGATTTTGACCACCTTTAATGAAATTGATACGACTCGTATGAAGGCACTTCGCGCCGAGCATAAAGAAGCGTTTGAGAAAAAGTTTGGCGTACGTTTAGGCTTTATGGGGCTGTTCGCCAAGGCAGCGGTGCAAGCATTGAAGGAAATTCCTGAAGTGAACGCGCATATTGAGGGCGATGAGATTGTTTATAAAAACCATTATGACATCGGCATGGCTGTTGGCACGCCGCAAGGTTTGGTGGTTCCGGTTATCCGCGATTGCGATACAAAATCGCTCGCTGAAATTGAGGGCTCAATTGCTTCAATGGCTGGCAAAGCACGCGATGGCTCGTTGACCATGGACGATATGACGGGTGGTACGTTTACTATCTCTAACGGGGGTGTTTATGGCTCGCTTATGGCGACGCCTATCATTAACCCGCCGCAATCAGGTATTTTGGGTATTAATAAAATTGAAGACCGTCCTGTGGTCGTCAATGGCGAGATTGTGATTCGCCCGATGATGTATGTAGCCTTATCGTATGATCACCGCATTATTGATGGCCGTGAGTCTGTAACCTTCCTAAAACGCATCAAAGAGATGATTGAAGACCCAGCCCGTCTAATGATGGGCATATAATATCCACTGCTATGGCCTGCAAATAACCATTTTTTGCGCTTCCGCTGCTCACGTATAAAAATACGCTCCGCTGCGGTTCTCAAAAATAATTATTTTCGGCACATATCAGTGAATATTTTCGACAATAAAAGAAAAAGAGATTTATCATGAGTGAATATGATTTAGTGGTTATTGGTGCAGGCCCTGGTGGTTATGTGGGCGCAATTAAAGCGGCGCAGTTGGGCTTGAAAGTTGCCTGTGTCGAGAAGCGCGGTAGCCTTGGTGGAACTTGTTTAAACGTGGGGTGTATTCCTTCGAAAGCTTTGCTTGATATCACTCATAAATACCACGATGCGGCGCATAATTTTGAAGAACTTGGACTAACAGCCAAAGTTTCCTTCGATGTGAAAAAGATGATGGCGCGTAAAGACGATGTCGTAAAAAACCTTACCCAAGGTATCGAAGGATTATTCAAAAAGAATAAGGTCGATTATATTAAGGGGCATGGCACGATTACTGATGCTAATACCGTGACAGTGGGCAAGGAAAAGCTCAAAACCAAAAATATCATGATTGCGACAGGGTCGGAAGTAATGCCGCTACCCGGTGTGGAAATTGATGAGAAAATTGTCGTTTCTTCTACAGGCGCATTGGAGCTGAAAGAAGTTCCTAAAAAGCTGCTGGTGATTGGCGGTGGTGTAATTGGGCTAGAGATGGGATCCGTCTGGGCGCGTTTGGGATCAGAAGTGACGGTGGTAGAGTATCTTGACCATATTACACCGGGCATGGATGCAGAAGTTTCAAAACAATTCCAGCGCATTTTAAAGAAGCAGGGCTTCAATTTCAAAATGAGCACCAAGGTTACGGGCGTGAGCGTTAAGGGCAAAAAAGCAACCGTAACGATGGAAGCTGCCGCAGGTGGCAAGGCTGAAAAAATGGAAGCTGATGCTGTGCTCGTAGCCATTGGCCGCCGCGCTTATACTGATAAGCTAGGCCTAGAAAATGTTGGCATTAAAACGGATGATAGAGGCCGTGTTGAGGTGGATGATTCCCTTCGCACTTCTACGCCGAATATCTTTGCCATTGGCGATGCTATTAAAGGTGCAATGCTTGCGCATAAAGCCGAAGAAGAAGGCGTTGCCGTGGCCGAGACACTTGCGGGTCAGCATGGGCATGTGAATTACAATGCCATTCCAGGGGTTATCTATACGCATCCTGAAGTGGCGACGGTTGGTAAATCTGAAGAAGAATTGAAAGCCGCAGGCGTAGCTTATAACATCGGTAAATTCCCGTTTATGGCGAACAGCCGTGCCCGTGCTATTGGTGAAGGCGATGGTTTCGTGAAAATTTTAGCCGATAAAGAAACGGACGAAATTTACGGCGTTCACATTATTGGTGCAGAAGCAGGTACATTGATTGCCGAAGCAGTGCTGGCGCTAGAATATGGCGCAAGCAGTGAAGATGTAGCCCGCACATGCCACGCGCATCCGACACTGAATGAGGCGATTAAAGAGGCCGCCCTCGGCGCATTTGCCAAGCCCATCCATATTTAAGATCGTTAAAATACCTAAGATAATTTCTTCAGTTTGAGGCCGCAGGTGGTTATGGGGCGTTGTGGTTTGCATCGACTAAGCTTAGCCAAGCGTGTGTTTGAGGTTGCCAATAATGCTGACGTAGGTTAAACCGCTTTCACGTAACAATGAGGTGATGACGATGAATGTTTGGCACGATGTAGCAGTTGGGGATAACCCGCCTGAATTAGTAAATGCAATTATCGAAATTACGCGCGGTAGCCGCTCGAAATATGAGATTGATAAAGAGACGGGCTTGCTCATGCTTGATCGTATCTTGCATTCAGCGGTGCATTATCCTGCGAATTATGGGTTGATTCCGCGAACTTTGGGCGATGATAACGATCCGCTAGATGTGCTTGTTCTCACCTATGCGGAGACTCCGCCTTTATGTTTGGTTCCTACCCGTATTATTGGGGTAATGGGCATGATTGATGGCGGCGAAGGCGATGATAAGCTGATTGGTGTGGCTGCCAATGATGTCACGGTTGAGCATATTAAAGATATTGATGATATACCAGAGCGCCAATTGGCAGGTATTACGGATTTCTTCGGCCAATATAAGCGCTTGGAGCAAAAGACTGTTGAGATTACGGGTGTGAAGGGCAAAGAGGAAGCTTTCCGCATTATTCGTGAAGGGATTGAGCGCTATAACCAGAAATTTGGAAAATAGTTTCGTTCCTGCATTTTTATTTCACTAGGCTTGCAATCCTGTTCAAATTTTCTGATAAAGAAGCTGCTTTTTAAAAGTGCTAAAAAAAGAGGATAAGGTTTGAATAATTACGAAGACTATTATGAATTAGGTAAGCTGCCATTCGATGATTTATCGTCCATTCAGGCCAGTTTTAATAATTTAGTTCCCGATCAATATACGGAAGATGGCCTACGTTCGCGCCGTTATTCTTGTTACCATTATCGCGATGGTTCGTTAGAGCAGCTACCCACCACCGACTTTATGCAAACTTATGATGTGAATAAAGCACTGGGAAGCATTGACCGAAAATATGAGCCGATTGAATCAGTGTTAAACATGAATCTCGTCTTTTTAAAGATGTTCGATATCATGCTGCGCCGTACGCAAATTAGCGAAGATAGTGTGATGGAAGTTCATCAAGTGCGCTGGCACTGCAACGATGCTCCAAGAGATGCCGCCCCTGAGGGCAACCATCAAGATGGATTTGATTATCTTGGTATGTTCATGGTGAATAATCACAATGTAAAAGGTGGCGATATTCTGCTGTTTGATTCAGCCGATGGCGAGCCATTTTTTCAACGTCGATTTGAAAATGGCGAATTTATTTTGCTGAATGATAAGCGGCTTTATCACAATGCCTCACGTCTTTTCCCAACGGATAATGACGAACAAGGCTATTGGGATGTGTTTGTACTTACTGCCAAGCGTACGCCTGCCTAAATTTCTTCCAGCACTGTGAAGAGGCGGTTAATTTCATCTATCGTATTGTAATGCACGCAACCTGCACGCACGATGCCGCCTGTTTCGCTTAAGCCTAAACTATCCATAACACCCTTGGCATAAAAGTTCCCTGCGCCTGTGATGATGTTCGCGGCAGCTAGATAGTCTGATATCGTTTGCGGCGTATGGCCTTCTAACGTAAAGCCAAAGGTGGGCGTGCGCGCATCTAGCTTTGATATATCGGTGATGCCATAAATTTTCATGCCTGTTACGGTTTGCGCTTTTTGCAGGAAATGCTGGCTGAGTGATTGCTCGTAGATGAATAATTCATCGTAAAATTTCTGTAGTGATTGGCGTAAATTTGGCGCTTCGTGGTAGCTGGCCATATAATCAATGGTGGCGCTCAAACCTGCTAGGGCTTCAAAGCTTTTTGTGCCCATCTCCCAGCATTCGGGGCTGGTGCTGGGGGCGGGTTCAACCTTATAAGGTACAAGCCGTTCAAAATGCTCTTGCTTGCCGAAAACAAACCCTAAATGAGGGCCGTAGAATTTATAGGCTGAACAAGCGAGGAAGTCGCATCCTAGTGCCTGCACATCCGGTAAGTAATGCGGTGCAGCATGGACGGAATCAACATAGGTAAGCGCGCCTACGGTTTTCGCGGCAGCAATAATTCGCGCTGCATCGGTGCGCGAGCCCGTTACGTTTGAGGCTAATGTGAAGGCAATGAATTTTGTTTTGGGTGAGATGAGGCTTTCTAGATGTTGGTAATCTAGCGTGCAATCATCAGGCTTCATCTTTACGATATGGCACGTGATGCCTCTATCAACTGCTGCTCGTTGCCAAAAAGAGGCGTTTGAGTAATGTTCGAGCGCGGTGATGATAATTTCATCGCCAGCATTCCATTCGCGCGAGATAGAGCGGCTAAGATGCGCCGTTATCGCACTCATTGATTGGCCGAAGATAATATCATCGGCGCGTGGAGCATTCACAAATGCGGCTGCTTTGCTGCGCGCTTGTGCCACCAGTTCATGCGTGCGCTTAACGGCAAAAAACTGGCTATTGAGCAAGTTGCTGTTGGAATATTGTAGGTAATTCACCATCGCTTCGGGCACCGCTTTGGGTACTTGCGTACCGCCCGGCCCATCGAGAAAAATCGGCGTTACCCCATCAACCTGCTGGTTGAGTGCAGGGAAGTGC
>JALZUV010000197.1 GCA_023301245.1 Rickettsiales bacterium | reverse complement strand
GGCATGGCCACGAACTTTTCAAGCGCGCTGCGGCGGTAGGCGTAAATGCCAATGTGGTGGTAATGCACGCCTTCGTTTGCGGGCACGAGCGAGCGGCTAAAATAGAGGGCGCGGCCATCTTGGGCGAGCACCGCTTTTACCACGGCGGGGTTTTGACGTTCGGCTTCATCGTGGATTTCGGCCACTAATGTAGCGATATCGCAACGCGGGTTTTCAGATAATGGTTTTAGCACTGAGGCAATAACAGCAGGGTCAAGCGTCGGCATATCGCCTTGCAAATTGACGATAATATCATGTTCGCCTGCGGCATCCACCTGCTTAAGCGCGGCATAAATACGGTCAGAACCTGAAGGGAGATTGGGGTCGGTCAACACCGCCTCGCCGCCAGCGGATTCAATGGCAGCCACAATCTGCGGGCTATCGCAGGCCACCACCACCCGCGCGAGGCCACTCTCGGCAGCTCGCCTATAACATTGCACAATCATGGGCACGCCAGCTATCTCTGCCATCGGCTTATTGGGCAGTCGTGTTGAAGCCATTCGGGCGGGGATAAGAATTAAAGGGTTCATTACTCTATTGCATCCTTGGGTTTGCGTGATTATAAGTAGCGATAATACAGGAGAATTGCAAACCCATGGAAATGAATAAAATTGCCGCATCTATTTTGCTGGCCGGTATTATCGCGATGGTGGCAGGATTTGTCACCAACATCCTTTATCACCCTGAAACTGAGCTGGATAAGCGCGGTTATAGCATTGAAGTGGTCGAAGCCAGCCCCGATGGCGCTCCCGTAGTAGAGGCGGCTCCCATCGCCATTGCCGAATTTATGGGCACAGCCGATGTGGCTGCCGGCCAAACCTTTAGCAAAAAATGTACCGCATGCCATAGCTTTGATGCAGGCGGCGCACATAAAGTAGGCCCTGCCCTTCACGGTGTAGCGGGTCGTGCACTTGCTTCCGCCGCTGGTTATGCTTATTCAGATGCGCTAAAGGCTCATGGCGGTGCATGGACAGATCAAAATCTATCCGAGTTCCTCACCAAGCCGAAGAAATTCGCTAAAGGCACGAAGATGGTTTACGCGGGCATTAAAAAGCCTCAACAACGCGCCAACCTTATCGCTTACCTTAAATCACTTCGCTAATGGCTAAGGCCGCAGTTGAAATTACAGGGCTGCGTAAGGTTTATACAGGCGATAAAACGAATCCGCCGAAAGAAGCGCTGCAATCAATTGATTTAACCATTCCACAAGGCTCGTTCTTTGGCTTGCTTGGGCCAAATGGCGCAGGCAAATCGACCCTTATCAATATTATGTCGGGGCTGGTGAATAAAACTTCAGGCACGGTTAAAATTGGCGGATACGATATAGATAAAGACTTACGCAAAAGTCGCTTGTCGATTGGTGTCGTCCCGCAAGAGCTGGTGATTGATACATTCTTCACCGTACGCGAAGCGCTAGAAATTCATGCGGGCTATTATGGCGTGCCAAAACACCTGCGCCGCACGCAAGAAATTATCGATGCGATGGGCTTAAGCGATAAAGCCGATATCAACACCCGCCGCCTATCAGGTGGCATGCGCCGCCGTGTGCTCATTGGCAAGGCGCTGGTGCATACCCCACCTGTGCTTATCCTCGACGAGCCCACCGCAGGCGTTGATGTAGAGCTACGCGAAAGCCTATGGCAATATATTCGCCAATTGAACGAAGCAGGCACGACTATTTTGCTCACCACCCATTATTTGGAAGAAGCGCAAGAGCTATGCGACCAAATTGCCGTTATCAATAATGGCGAGATTGTCGCCAATGATAGCAAAGCGAACATGCTAAAAGCGCTAGATTCCAAACAACTCGTCATTG
Source organism: Rickettsiales bacterium (assembly GCA_023301245.1). Taxonomy (GTDB): domain Bacteria; phylum Pseudomonadota; class Alphaproteobacteria; order Rickettsiales; family JALZUV01; genus JALZUV01. Next base: position 1,109 of record JALZUV010000197.1, on the reverse strand, counting down.
AAACAAAAAAGAAACTTTCGGCTATTCCGAAAGGATTAGAGATTTTCTGCGCGAAATTGGTCGATAATAAATTGGTCATTGATTACCGCCCATCGGAAACTAGCTTTGGCGAAATTTTCGCCGCATTGCGTGCTGCTGACATTAAAATTCACGACCTAACCACCCATGAAGCCGACCTAGAAGATATTTTTAAGCAATTAACCGCCGCTTAAAGCATAATGTTACTTGCCATAATAAATTTATTTGGTAAAAGACTTGCAGTGTGCCGGCTTAGCTCATTTGGTAGAGCAGTTGATTTGTAATCATCAGGTGGCCAGTTCGATCCCGGCAGCCGGCACCACTGCTACCCTCATAGATTAGATAAATGTAAAATCGGCGGTCGATAGGCTGCTCATATAATCACCGTCTAAATAAAACTCAAAATCAGTCGCGCCGTTTTTGTCGCTGACATAGGTTCTATCCGAGCTGCCGCTATAATAGACTAGCAGTTCACCTGCATCGGTTTGAGTTTGAGAGTCGCCAAAGACTAGCGAATCAAAACCCAAGTTGGCGATATTGATATTATCTACTCCTGTTTCAAAGTCAGTAATACGGTCAAACGCGCCGTCAGTATTAACACTGTCGCTGTGGTTGGAGAAAATAAATGTATCTTCGCCAGTTCCGCCTGTTAGCTTATCTTTGCCAGCACCGCCATCGATTATATCAGCACCAGTTCCGCCATTAATTTCATCATTACCACCAAGGCCATTGATAGTATCAATGCCAGTGCCGATTAAATTATCGGCGCTCGCGGAACCTGTCGTGGTCACCGCAGGGGCGATGTCAAAAAGAAAGTCACCTTCGTTAAGAGTCGCGCTATAGTCGCCTTTTAGCTGGAAGGTGAAGTCATTTTGATCGCTTCGAATATAGGTTAGGCCAGTATCACTAACAGCAATGCGCAATTCATTGGCTTCGGTTAGGCCGCCATCCGTATCGAGGCCGTAAAAATCGAGGCCTGTAAGGTCAATCTTATCCACCCCTACTTCAAAGTCAGTAATGCGATCAAAGAGATTATCATTGGCATCATTATCATCAATGCTATCAGCGAGATTCGTGAATCTAAAGATATC
>JALZUV010000196.1 GCA_023301245.1 Rickettsiales bacterium | reverse complement strand
GTGGCGCGGGGGTTGGATAAACAACGTAATATTCGGTTACGTACCACCTTTTTAGGCGCTCATGCTTTGCCGCCAGAATTTGATAATGCTGATGATTATGTAACCTTTATTTGCGATGAAATGTTGCCCGCAGCCCATTCCGAAGGTTTGGTCGATGCGGTAGATGGTTTCTGCGAAAATATCGGTTTTAGCGTCAGTCAAATGGAGCGTGTATTTGATAAATCGACTGAACTTGGCTTGCCCATAAAACTACATGCCGAACAATTATCCGACCAGCAAGGTTCGGTCATGGCGGCAAAACGCGGCGCACTTTCGGTTGATCATTTAGAATATTTAAAACCTGAAGATGCAAAGGTTTTAGCCCAACATAATACCGTCGCGGTGCTATTGCCCGCCGCCTTTTATTATTTGCGCGAAACGAAATTGCCGCCGATAGATGCTTTGCGAAAAGCAGGCGTTTCGATGGCCGTAGCGACCGATAATAACCCTGGAACTTCGCCCATCACCTCGCTTCTGTTATCCATGAATATGGCCTGCACCTTGTTCCGTCTTACGCCAGAAGAGGCGTTGCGTGGGGCGACTGCGAACGCCGCTAAGGCGCTTGGTTTGCAAAATGAGCTGGGAGCAATTGAGCTGGGCAAACAGGCCGATTTTAATGTTTGGGATGTTTCGCATCCCGCCGAGCTAAGTTATAATATTGGCTTTAACCCCCTATCAACACGCATCATTGCAGGAAAAATCTAATGCTTACTCTTGTCCCATCAAACGTATCGCTCAAACAGTTGGAAGATTTATACCGCAACGGTAAACCCGCCAAGTTGGATGGTGCGTGTATGAAAGCGGTGGAGGCCTCCGCCGCCATTATCGCAAAAGCCGCCGCAGGGACTGAGCCAGTCTATGGCGTAAATACAGGTTTTGGTAAGCTGGCTAACACCCGCATCGCGCCAGAAGATACGGCGAAGTTGCAGCGTAACCTTATTCTGTCGCATTGCTGCGGGGTAGGCGAACCGTTAGACGAAAATACTTCCCGCCTAATTATGGCGTTGAAACTTATATCCTTAGGGCGTGGTGTGTCGGGCGTGCGGCCTCTCATCATCCACCAAATTGAGGCGATGTTAGACAAAGGCGTAACGCCGGTAATTCCCGCGCAAGGTTCGGTTGGCGCATCGGGCGATCTTGCGCCGCTCGCACATATGGCCGCCGCCATGATGGGCGAGGGCGAGGCGACTTATAAAGGCAAGCGCCAACCAAGCACTGATGCTTTGAAGGCTGCAGGGCTAGAACCCGTAACCCTCGGCCCTAAAGAGGGGTTAGGGTTAATTAACGGCACGCAAGTTTCTACCGCATTGGCGCTTATCGGGTTATTTGATGCATGGCGCAATGTGCAAAATTCACTGATATCAGGTGCATTATCAACCGATGCGGCGATGGGGTCATCGGCACCATTTCGCGATGAAATTCACCAAGTGCGCGGCCAGCAAGGGCAAATTGATGCGGCTACTTATTTACGCAAATTAATGGAGGGGTCAGAAATTCGCGAACATCACGCCATCGATGATGAGCGCGTGCAAGACCCCTATTGCATTCGTTGCCAACCACAAGTGGTGGGTGCCTGCATTGACCTGTTGCGTCAAGCGGCTAACACGTTGCAAATTGAAGCGAATGCCGCCACCGATAATCCGCTTGTGTTTGACGATGGAACCATTGTTTCTGGTGGTAATTTTCATGCCGAACCTGTTGCGTTTGCCGCCGATATTATCGCGCTCGCCATTGCCGAACTAGGCTCTATAGCTCAGCGCCGCGTGGCGCTGATGGTTGACCCAACCTTAAGCTATGGCTTGCCCGCTTTCCTAAGCCCCGAACCGGGAGTGAACTCAGGCTATATGATTGCTGAAGTCACCACCGCTGCGCTTATGAGCGAAAATAAGCAAAAAGCATCGCCTTGTTCAGTCGATTCGACCCCGACATCTGCCAACCAAGAAGATCATGTTTCGATGGCCTGTCATGCGGCCTATCGCTTAATTTCGATGAATAAAAACCTCGCGCAAATTATCGGGATTGAACTACTAACCGCCAGTCAAGGTGTCGAATTTAGAGCGCCGCTAAAAACCAGTCCTAAGATGCAAATGATGATAGCTACCCTGCGCCAAACTATCCCCACGTTAGAGCAAGATCGCTACATGGCAGATGAGCTAGTCAAAGCAAGCAAGATAGTTTCAAGCGGCGCATTAATAGATGCTGAGTGCCTAAGCCTATGAACCCTGTTGAAGTAAAGCAGGGAACTAGCCCCATCATCCTCGCCATGCCGCATAGCGGCATATGGTTGCCAGATGAGTTGCGCAAAGGCCTAAATGCGCGTGGCCAAAAGCTGCAAGATACAGATTGGCATATTCCAAAACTTTATGCGAATTTACTGCCTGATGCTAGCGTGATTCAAGCCAATTTCCACCGTTATGTTATTGATGCCAACCGCGACCCTGCGGGGTTAAGTTTATACCCAGGGCAAAATACCACCACTCTTTGCCCGTTGATTGATTTTGATAATCAGCCTATTTGGCAGCAAGATTTCGAACCTGATGAGCAAGAAATTAACCGCCGCATCGTGCAATTTCATACGCCTTACCATCAAGCGATTGAGCGCGCAATTGTGGCCGCAAAAGCTAAGCATGGTTATGCTATTTTATACGATTGTCATTCCATTCGTTCGGAAGCGGAATTTCTGTTTGAAGGCATATTGCCAAGTTTAAATATTGGTACGAATGATGGCCAAACTTGCGCCAAAAATATTCAGCAAGAAGCTTTGAAAATATGCGAAGCATCGCCTTATAATAGCGTTGTTAATGGACGCTTCAAAGGCGGGTGGACGACTCGTCATTACGGTAAGCCTACCCAAAATATCCACGCCATTCAAATGGAAATTACGCAAAAAGATTACATGAATGAAAGCGAACCTTTCGACTATGATTCCACCAAAGCAGAAGCTTTGCGTAAAACATTAAAAACACTCTTAACCTCATTGAAAAACTTGAACTTATAAGGCATTCATCTATGACTTCTAACACTGACCATCTTCGAAAAAATAGTCGCGATGTTTCTGCCCCGCGCGGTACAAAACTTAACACTAAAAGCTGGATGACCGAAGCGCCGCTTCGCATGTTGATGAACAACCTAGATGCAGCAGTGGCCGAGAACCCGCATGAGCTGGTTGTTTATGGCGGCATTGGCCGCGCGGCGCGCACATGGGCCGATTTTGATGCGATTGTTGATAGCCTCAAAAATTTGGAAGAGAACCAAACATTGCTCGTGCAATCAGGCAAACCTGTGGGCGTTTTTCAAACCCATAAAGATGCGCCGCGCGTGTTAATTGCGAACTCCAACCTCGTGCCAGAATGGGCGAATTGGGATCACTTTAATGAGCTCGATAAAAAAGGCCTGATGATGTATGGCCAAATGACGGCAGGCTCATGGATTTACATTGGCAGCCAAGGTATTGTGCAAGGCACTTATGAGACCTTCATGGAAGCAGGGCGCCAACATTATGATGGTAATCTCACAGGAAAGTGGATTCTAACTGGCGGGCTTGGTGGCATGGGTGGCGCACAACCTCTGGCCGCTGTCATGGCAGGTGCTTGCTGCCTAGCGGTGGAATGTAACGAAGATTCTATCGATTTTCGCCTACGTACTCGCTATGTCGATGCGAAAGCCAAAACGCTTGATGAAGCCTTAGCGCTGATTGACGAATGGACAGCCGCAGGTGAAGCAAAGTCGGTTGGTTTGTTAGGCAATGCCGCTGATATTTTTCCCGAACTCGTCAAGCGCGGTATCAAGCCTGATATGGTGACAGATCAAACTTCTGCCCACGATCCTATTAACGGATATCTCCCCCAAAATTGGACGATGGCGCAATGGAAAGAGAAGCGCGAGAGCGACCCGAAAGCCGTTGAAAAAGCCGCCCGTGCAAGCATGAAAATACAAGTACAAGCCATGCTCGATTTTTGGAATCAAGGCATCCCCACGCTCGATTACGGTAATAATATTCGCCAAGTTGCTAAAGATGAAGGCTTAGAAAATGCGTTCGATTTTCCGGGCTTCGTGCCAGCCTATGTGCGCCCATTATTCTGCCGTGGCATTGGCCCATTTCGCTGGGTTGCATTATCAGGCGACCCTGAAGATATTTATAAAACCGATGCTAAAGTAAAAGAGCTAATCCCTGACGATAAGCAC
>JALZUV010000195.1 GCA_023301245.1 Rickettsiales bacterium | reverse complement strand
GGCATAAGGCAAGAAAACTAGACCCACTATTCCCAAAAGCGCTGTGATGACCCTCATTTACAGTAGAACAGTATTAGATCACTCACCCGTGCTGATATTCGCACTTCGCTTAGTTAGCTGGTTGTAATGGGGTGATCTCATTTGTTGTGCCTTACCGTACCAAGAACCATTTTAGGTTCAAGGGGAAAACTCTATGCTAATTATGGGAATGATTGTTTAAGTATCTCCGTCTGCTCAAAACCTAGACTCTTTATCCTCCTCGGGCGGCCTCTGGTAGATTATTGGAGGAAGAAGCTTTCTGATCGGCCGGTTTTTTTTTTGGGGGGGGGGGTACCACGCCCTTGTGTTCTTTCGCTGGTGCTCATGAACCCTACGTACGGGGCTAACCAGTGTCGCCCCTTCAGGGCTCTATTGATGGCGCATGTTTTGGGGTTTAGAACGCTCCTTGGGGAATTATATCCGTGATCTATTTACGTATGGAGACCTCTTGAAAGGAACTGAGCTCATAAAGCTAATAGATGAGCCCTAGATAACGCTCCCTTCTAAACAGCCCCAACGGGGCTAAATTGGTTAGCCCAGTCCGTAAGGGCTGGGTCTAAGGCCGGAAGAAAAAAGCTAGCCCTGTAGGGGCGTAATAAACTCCACCCACCTTTAGTCAAATCAGTGTGACCACGCCAAAAACTGTGACATAGCAGTTTGTGAGTCATCCTGCTCAACTAGTGATAGCTTATCGGGTTTCACCGAAAGCTATCTTTGGGGTTCGCAGATTCGGAATCTAACGAGCGGCAAGTAATTGCCTATCTATCGAATCGTTAATTTTTTTCCAATTCCGAGAATAGTAGTCCAATCTAATTCGGTGATAATCACTCTTAAAATATTCAGCCTTCTTTTCTTTCTCAATTCCCTTTAGCTGGATCCATTCACGTCGCAGTGCGTACTCCGACTCCGAAGTAGCTTTTGAATGCCAACGAAGCGCCATTGCCCTGGCTGCACCGGGCGCCTTCTTGTCTAACACCATAAGGCGCGCCATCGTATCATTGTTGGGAAATTCAGCTACATTGATATCTCTGATATCTGAATAGAATTTAGGAACTCTTTGGTGAGCTTCAATACTTGTTGTATCAGCACGACGGATAGCGCCAACCAGATGTCCAAGATTTTCGTGATCCACATCGCGAGGCTTACCGACTGGTCCTGATTGGGCGGGTCCCGAGCTACATGACGCTAGGCACGAAAACACCGTGACTACCGATAGTACAGCGGCAAAACTAATGGAATTTGATAGCATAGATTTATTGCGAACAGTATTAGATCACTCACCTGTGCTGATATTCGCACTTCGCTTTAGCTGGTTGTAATGGATTGATCTCGTTTGTCGTGTCTTGTAATACTAGGAACGATTTTGGATTCAAGGGGAAAAAGCAGAGCTCACCAACGAGAATCAAAAGCATGTAATCAACCTAACCTGACCAAGTGACAGGACTAACGTCATAAGGGCAGGCTCAACAACCGATAGCTTATCGGACTCCAGCCTTACTGAAAGGTATCCCAGCTGGTAACGTTTCCTTTACTAATATAAACGTATCGAGTGTTACCTATAATATTTTTGAATACGTATTGTTTACGGTTAGAAGAAGATGAGTTAAGCCTTACTGGACCTCCTAGTGCCAAAATCATTTCAGCTTCTGGCATACCCTTATAAATATTTTTAGATTTAATAGCATCAAGCTTTTTTCCTGAATAAAACCCTCGCTTAAGTGCAACTTCTCTAAGCGTTTTAGCATCAGCCGAAACCGACACCCCTGAGGAAGCCGCAATAGACGCTAGGAATGGTAATTGGCTAATCGTTTTTTTTACTTCAGTATCGGATTTGCTCTCGTATCTTGCAATAGCTTTTTCAGAAGAGCTCACAGATGTTGCACACGATAGGTGCAAAAAACTGAATACAGATAATGCAAATACTTGTATGATTTTGTTATGTTTCATATTGTCTGATATTTTTAACTAACAATCTTAAATCACTCACCCTTGCCGATATTCGCACTTTACTTAGTTAGCTGGTTATAATGGGCGGGGTTAATCTCGTTTGTTGTGCCTTACCGTACTTAGAACGATTTTGGATTCAAGGGGAAAACTCTATGCGAATTATGGGAATGATTGTTTAAGTATCTCCGTCTGCTCAAAACCTAGACTCTTTATCCTCCTCGGGCGGCCTCTGGAAGGTTGTTTAGAAAAGAACCTTTTTGATCGGCCGGTTTTGTTTTTTTGGGTTTTTACCCCGCCCTTGTGTTCTTTCGCTGATGCTCATGAACCCTACGGACGGGGCTAACCAGTGTCGCCCCTTCAGGGCTCTATTTGTAGCCCATGTTTTGGGGTTTAGAACGCTCCTTGGGGAATTATATCCGTGATCTATTTACGTATGGAGACCTCTTGAAAGGAACGGAGCTCATAAAGCTAATAGATGAGCCCTAGATAACGCTCCCTTCTAAACAGCCCCAACGGGGCTAAATTGGTTAGCCCAGTCCGGAAGGGCTGGGTCTAAGGCAGAAGAAAAAAGCTAGCCCTGTAGGGGCGTAATAAACCCCTCCCACCTTTAGTAAAATCAGTGTGACCACGCCAAAAACTGTGGCATAGCAGTTTGTGAGTCATCCTGCTCAGCAACCGATATCTTATCGTGCCTCACCGAAAGCCACCTTTG
>JALZUV010000194.1 GCA_023301245.1 Rickettsiales bacterium | reverse complement strand
GGGGAGCTTATTGTGTCTAACAGGGCGGCTAAATTTTGGTTGAGTGCAGTTTTGCTATCCCATTCAAGCTGGGGCGGCAATTGACTGTTGGCGATGTGATAAAGCTGCGTGAAGGCGGGTGCGTACCACTCTGGCTTGCTTTTAAGTAGTAGGGTGGCAAGTTCGGCCCAAGATGCTTTCTCTGCTTCATCGCTAATATTAAGCGACTCTATAAGATTGGAGATTGGGGTATTGTTTTTCATACCCCAATCTACCATGAATTTATTACAAAATGATTAAGCGGCTTCTACTTCGTCTAGTTCGGGAAGCATGCCTAGTGCGCGCATGTAAGTGTCGAGCACCATTTCTTGTTCGTGGCGGTCGGATACTTCCAATTTGCGTAAAGATACGATTTTTCGTAGCGCTTTTAGGTCGTAGCCATTGCCTTTAGCTTCGGCGTAAATTTCTTTAATGTCGTCAGCGATGCCTTTTTTATCTTCTTCAAGGCGTTCAATTCTTTCAACAATACTGCGTAGCTGATCGCCCGCGATTCCCCCAACATTTACCATGATATTCTCCTTCTTGTGTTTTGGTCGAGCATTCTTAATAGAAAACTCTTGATAAGGGAAGGATAATCCCTTACTTACAGCGACAAATTATAATAAACTCATACTCTTTTAAGGGGGTAAGAACTTTGATAGAAGTTACAGTACGTGATAATAATGTTGAGCAGGCCATGCGTGTGCTCAAGAAAAAGATGCAGCGTGAGGGTGTTTTTCGTGAAATGAAAAAACGTCGTCATTATGAAAAGCCATCGGAAGTACGTGTTCGCAAACATGCCGAATCTATTCGACGCGCTCGTAAGCTAGCCCGCAAAAGCGGAGACTAGTTTTATCACTTTTCGAAAAGAAAAAACCACTGGAGCTAGCGCTTCGGTGGTTTCTTTTTTGACATTTTTATAAATAATATTATTATCTCTTTTTAATGTTTGAGGCTTAAGGCACATGGCAGGAAATTCTTCAAAAGTAAGTATCGTAATGGGCAGCCAGTCGGACTGGCCAACCATGCAACATGCAGAAAATATGCTTAAAGACATGGGCGTTGACGTGGAAACGAAAATCGTCTCCGCACATCGAACCCCCGATAGATTGGTCGAATTCGCCAAAAATGCACAGGCCGATGGCACGCAAGTGATTATCGCAGGGGCAGGCGGCGCGGCACATTTGCCCGGTATGATAGCCTCGATGACGATTATCCCCGTGTTGGGTGTGCCTGTTGAAAGTAAGGCACTACAAGGACTAGATAGTTTATTGTCGATTGCACAAATGCCTGCGGGCGTGCCTGTTGGCACTTTAGCCATTGGCGATGCAGGGGCGAAAAATGCAGGGCTATTAGCCGCATCTATCATTGCACTGCACGACGATGCCGTGGCCGCAAAGCTTGATGCCTTCCGCGAAGCGCAGACGGCGCGCGTGGTTGAGGATATTGTAAAATGAGTTCCGAAATAATCGAACCCAATAGCACTATTGGTATTTTAGGTGGTGGGCAATTGGGGCGCATGTTAGCGACAGCCGCGACTGAGCTTGGCTATCGTACTCATATATTCTGTCCCGATGAAGATGCGCCTGCCTTTGATGTGGCAAGCGAAGTAACGGTAGCTGAATATGATGATATGCTCGCGTTAAGAGGGTTCCTTAAAACGGTCGATGTGGTGTCATATGAGTTTGAAAATATACCGCATACAAGTTTAGAATTGCTGCAAGATACTGTTCCAGTGCACCCTTCGCCTGATTTGCTGAAGATTTCGCAAAATCGTCTGCGCGAGAAAAACTTTATTAATGCGCATGAAATTCCAACGACAAATTATCACCGTGTGACTTCGGAAGAAGAGCTGCATCGCGCGGTTGAGCGTATCGGTTTGCCCGCTATTCTTAAAACCAGCGAGCTGGGCTATGATGGCAAGGGGCAGGTGCGCATCGAAAAAGCAGAAGACGCTGCTGCGGCGTGGGAAACTCTCGGTCAAGTTGAATCAATTCTTGAAGCGATGGTCGATTTTACGATGGAAATCTCGGTGATTGTAGCACGTGGCCTTAATGGCCAGCAAGCTAGTTACAGCCCTGTGCAAAATATTCATAAGAATCATATTTTAGACAAAACTATTGCGCCCGCCAACATTAGCAAAGAGATGGCAAAGACGGCGCAAAAATATGCACTCACACTCGCCCGTGCATCTGACTTAAAAGGCCTGCTGGCGGTAGAAATGTTCGTTACAAAATCTGACGAAATATTGATTAACGAAATTGCGCCACGACCACATAACTCTGGTCATTGGACCATGGATGCTTGCGTGACAGGGCAGTTTGAGCAACATATTCGCGCTATTTGCAATCTGCCGCTAGGCGGTACTGAGCGCTTATGTGATGCGCAGATGTACAATTTAATTGGCAAAGATTTCCACGAATGGAAAGAGCATATTAAAAACCCTCATGCCAAGCTTCACCTCTACGGAAAGTCCGACGTGCGTGAAGGCCGTAAGATGGGGCATGTTACCGTTTTAAAAGCTTAGTAATACCTTCTGTTTCTTATTTAAAGAGAATTCCTTTAGCGCTTTGTTAAGTTTGTTGTGCTTAAGTGTCTTTTGTAAATTGCAGAAAGTTTTTATGAAGCTACTTATTCTACTTCTAGCAACTCTTACGGCATTCCCCGCTTTTGCTGACGAGTTTATTCAATGGCACAGTACGAACTTGCAACTGCTTCGCGGTTTTGATTATAAGCTAGGCAACGAGAACCGAACTATCGTCACCTTCGAACATGCGAATGGCTGGAGATATGGTGACTTCCACGCCTTCACCGATGTTATCTGGGCCGATGGCGATGCAACCCTTTATAGCGAAGTGGCCCCGCGTTTTAGCTTTAGTAAAATTAGTGGCTATGATTTTTCATACGGAATTATCAAAGATATATCGCTTTCGACCCAAATAGAAAAGCCTGAACATCAAGCCGTGCGTTATCTGTATGGTTTGGGAGTTGATTTGAACATTGAAGGTTTTAAATACTTTAAAACCAACTGGTTGCTGCGCGATAACCAGCGGCTTAATGGTACAACTTACCAGTTAACACTTGCGTGGAACCGTCCATTTACCTTGGCAGGAACACAATGGGTTATCGAAGGTTTTGCCGATTTTGCAGGAGCTGAAGGTGCCACCACATCACACCAATTGATTGTACCGCGCTTTCTGTTAGACATAGGAGACCTAACGGGGCACGAGGCGGGTAATCTATATGCGGGTATTGAATGGTCTTATTGGCATAATAAATTTGGAGTGGATGGCGTAACCGAATCTGTGCCTCAATTACAAGTGAAGTGGCAATTTTAAATATAGGAAATAATGAATAGAAATCCTAACATTGAAAAAGAACTAAACACACAAAACTATGCTGGATTGCATTGGTTTCATTGGGCAATTATTATTGGTTCTTTGCTACTAACCCTCTTTGTTTGGCATTTTTCGAATCAGCAGGTGCAAGAAAAGGCAAAAATTCGTTTTAATCAGCAATCTAACCATGTGGTTGAGCTGCTTATTGAGCGCCTGCGCAAATATGAAGATGCATTATGGGCTGGTGTGGCTACTATCCATTCGCAAGCGAGTGGTATTGATAGTCAGAAATGGGCGCGCTTTGCCAGCACTCTTCGTTTAGAAGAGAAGTATCCAGGTATTAATGGGATTGGCGTAATTTACAAGGTGCTGCCTGAAGACTTGCCTGAGTTTTTGAAGAATGAACGAAAGCTACAGCCTGAATTTAAAAATCATCCGCCGCACCAAGAAACTGAATTTTGGCCAATTACTTATATCGAGCCGTTAGCGACTAACCTTAAGGCCCTCGGGCTAGATATGGCGCATGAAACTAACCGCTTTACTGCTGCAAAAAAATCGCGCGATACAGGAGAAACGCAGATAACAGCCCCTATCGTATTGGTGCAAGATTCTGCTAAAACTCCTGGGTTCCTATTTTTCGCACCATTTTATAAACGCGGGGAACCCGTTGAGACAGCGGAGCAACGCCAAGAAGCTTTTATAGGCTTGGTTTATGCGCCTTTTATTATGAACAAGTTGCTTGATGGCACGTTGCATGAAAACGTTAGTAACGTTAGCGTAAAAATTAGTGACGGCGAAAGTGTTCTCTATAATGAGAATGTGCTAGATGAGGATGGTTTTGATGAGAAACCGCTTTATAGCACTGTTAAAGAAATTGAAATTTATGGTCGTCCATGGCGGTTTGAGTTGCAAAGCACTTTAGCATTCCGCATGGCGGCGCAGGATAGCCAGCCTATGTTAATTCTGCTGGCTGGCATATTAATTGACTCTCTGTTGTTAGTGCTTTTCATTATCTTATCAAAATCTAATAAGCGTGCGAATAGGTTAGCACTAGAATTATCTAAGCAATATAAAGAGCAAGCATCAGAAGCTAAGGAAGCAACGTCATTTCTGGATTTGATCATGCAAAATGTGCCAAACGCCTTATTCGTTAAAGATGAAAAATTTACAATTATACAAGCGAATGAAGAGTTTCTAGCCTTCTATCCCGAAGAGCAGCGCGATAGCGTTATTGGTGCTTCATCGATTGAAGGCTATGCTCCAGAAGAGAGGGAAGAATTTATTTCGGATGATAAAAAGGCCTTTGCTGAAGGCTATGTAAGTGTGATTGAAACAATACAGTTTCCTGACGGCAGAACGCGAAAGCTACACACCCAAAAGACGCGTTTTGAAAACTCGCAAGGTGAGGCTTTCATTTTAGGGGTGGCGCAGGATGTTACAGAGCGCGAGGAGTTGATTGAAAAACTTCAACTTTCAAACGAAGAGCTAGAGCGCTTTGCTTATGTGGCATCACATGATTTAAAAGCTCCGCTGCGAGCGATTGACAATCTATCACAATGGATAGAAGAAGATATTGGCGATAATATTGATGCTGATAGCCGTGAAAATATGAAGCTCATGCGTCAGCGTGTTAAGCGTATGGAAAACTTACTTGATGACCTATTAGAATATTCGCGAATTACACGTAAGATTGAGGAAGCTTCGCCTGAAACGGTTGTAGGAAAGGAACTGTTGGAAAATATTGTTACTCTAGTAGCGCCACCTAAAGACATGAAAATTATTGCAAGTGAAGCGTTTAAAGAAATTGAAATTCAGCGAATGCCAGTGCAGCAGGTGCTTTATAATTTGGTAAATAATGCAGTGAAGCATTGCGGAGATGATAAAGGCACGGTCAAGCTGGATGTGAAAGATAAAGGGAAATTCTTAGAGTTTACTGTTGCCGATAATGGACAGGGAATTGCTGAAGAGTTCCATAGTAAAGTTTTTGATATGTTCCAAACGCTACAGTCTCGTGATAAAATCGAGGGTAGTGGTATGGGCTTAGCACTCGTTAGTAAAATTGTTACTACAATCGGAGGAGAAACCTATCTAGAGTCGGCAGAGGGAAAAGGCGCAACCTTTGCTTTTACATGGCCGAAATAAATTAAGAGAGAAATAACATGACCTTGAAAATGGATAAAAATAAAGTAGTCACTATCTTAGTTGTTGATGATGACGATGTTGATGCTAAAGGGGTTGAGCGCGCCTTTCGTAAAGCTAAGATTTCCAACCCTATTATGCGTGCCGATTCAGGCATAGATGCGCTTGAAATTTTGCGTGGTAACGATAGTAATCGTATTATTCAAAAGCCTTACATGTTGTTAGTAGATTTAAATATGCCGCGTATGAATGGGTTAGAGCTTATTCGTGAGATACGTAATGATGAAAAACTGCAAGGCACTATCGCCTTTATATTGACGACCTCAAAAGCGCAAGAAGATAAGAAAGAGGCTTATGACCTGAATATTGCGGGCTATATTGTAAAAGAAAGAGTCGGCCAAGATTTTACAAATTTGATTCATATGGTCGAGCATTATTGGAGTATTATTGAGTTCCCAGATGGAGAGTAAGATAAAGTGATTTCTAATAACAAAAAACGCATACTCGTCATTGATGATGATAGGGCCGATAGAAAACAAATTATTCGGTCGTTAGCTAAGGCAGAGTTGAATTATGACGTGGAAGAAGCGGAAACATTCGAAGCTTCAATGACGCTGCTAGAAAGCAATGCGAAGTACGATTGTATTTTTCTCGACTATATGATTCCAGGGGTCGATGGGCTAGAGAGCATTACGCGTATATTGAAGCTCCATCCTTATGTTCCTATTATTATGATGACAGGCGAAGGTAATGAAGTTATTGCAACTCAAGCGCTACAAAAAGGTGCCTATGACTATATTCCAAAGCACATGATAGATGGGTACTCTATGGCTCGTACTATCAAAAACGCGATTGATAGAGCAGCTTTGAAGAAAAAAATGGAAATTCAAAGGCGTGACCTGCAAGATTTTGCTTCTATGCTCGCCCATGATTTGCGGGCTCCTGCACGCCACATCAATGGATTTATGGATTTTATAGAAACGGATATTTCAGACGGAAATTATGACAAGCTAGAAGATAGTTTTGGCTATATCCGTACGGCGACCAAAAAAATGAATGCCTTGGTAGATACACTTTACGAATATACAAAAATTGACGGTGAGGCTGTTTTTAGCAAGGTGTCCTTAGAAAAAGTGCTGGAAAATACCACTGCTATTTTAGCGAATGATATCCTAGAGTCGAGGGCAAGGATCACCTTTGAAAACTTACCGGATGTTTATGGAAATGGCACATTGCTGATGCAGTTATTTCAGAATTTAATAATGAATTCTTTGAAATATAATGAAATGAGCGTTCCGAAGATTGATGTTTCGGCCGTAAAAAAAGATGATAAAATTGAAGTCTGCCTCAAAGATAATGGCATTGGTATTGAGTCTAAATACCTGAAAAAGGTGTTCGCCCCTTTCCAGCGTCTTGTAACAGAGAATCAATATAGCGGTTCAGGTTTAGGGCTTGCGACGTGCAAAAAAATTATCGATAGGCATCAAGGTGATATTTGGTGCGAGAGTGAAATAGGTAAGGGATCCAGCTTCTACTTCACCTTGCAATCACACAGTTAGTCAATGCTACTAGAGCTGTTGAATTATAGAGAATGAGGGGATGGCTCGTTAAGTTTTTTAAGAGGCTTAGAGTGCTTCAGATAGTTTCTCTTCTATAAAATTCTCGTCACGAAATTTTTCTAAACCCTCTGTGCCCATATAACGTTTCAGATATTTATCTGGGGCAATGCGAAGGTCGACCATAATCAAACCATCTAGCGAGTGATTGAAGCCGTTATTGACCGTGAATGAAATGAAGCGGCCATTTAATGCAAGGTAGTGATGGATGAGTATAGGGATAGATTTTCCAGGATCAATTCGACCAACTAATTTATTGATAACCGGTATTTCGGAGAGGCTCGCAATTTGTAACGGGTTCCATGGTTTTTTCATTTTTTGGATGGGAGTTCGCGCCTTTACACGGCGCTTTATTGCATCGGAAACTCCGAAATGTGAAAGAAAGGTTTCTGCAAGCATCGTGCGCACCAAGCGTGAATATTGTTGTGAGATACTTACGCAACCAAAGAGCGTATGATATTCTGGGTTTTTAGCGACAAAGGCACCAATACCTTTCCACATGAGATCTAATGCAAAGGGGCTCTTTTGGTAATCTTGCGTAATAAACGAACGCCCTACTTCAATGGTTTTTCCAATCTCCTGCAAGAAGTTGGCCTGATAGTTAAATAAAGAATGGCTATATAACCCTTCTAATTTATGGTTTTTTACAATCTCGTCGGTCTTACCCAAGCGATAGCCTCCGGCAATTTTACTTGCCGATTTGTCCCATAAAAACAGGTGCATATAATGAGGGTCAAATCGGTCGCTATCAAGTTCATAGCCTGTGCCCTCATCGACTTGACGAAAGGTGCGCTCGCGCTCAATGGATAGCTGCTCCATGACGATACCAAGTGCATCATAAGGGGCGCAATAAAGCTCTAAATTGCCTTTTTGATGAACTCGGTATTCGCTTAAAGATTGGGTGATATGATTGGCAACTTCTTCGTTCGCAATATCTCTCTTTACTTCCTGCATTGGCAAAGGCGATGTTGTTTTTGTTTCAGGCTGTGGGCTGTTGAGAACCTCGCAACACATACGAATGTAAGACATGGCGATTCGGTCATCATGTAGTCTTTGTAAGTCAGATGCAGGGATAAGTGCGCCAAGATGCAAATCAACAGTTTTGGCGCTATTATTGACCATAGCGCGGGGTAATAAAGCGGTGCGCAGACGTTTGTGAATGTAGCCTGCCAAATAGAAGCTTAAGCTGTTTTTGCCGCCAACATAAATAGGCATAATGGGGGCTTTATACTTGCGGGCAAGCTTGGAAATCATATCGCTCCAAGGAGCATCTGAGACTTTAAAAGACGGGAGTTTGATGCGTGAAACCGTGCCAGCAGGAAAAACTAGTAACGCGCCATTGTTGCTGAGGTGGCGCGAAATTACCCGCATGCCCTGCATGTTGTGCCGTTGCTTGCCTGCATTCAATACATCAACTCCAACAAATACATCTCGAAATTCATGAATATTACTGAGCAGTTCATTGGTGAGTACTTTTAAATCAGGGCGAATCGTACGTAGTAATTTAGTGAGCACCATACCATCAATACCGCCAAGCGGGTGGTTGGCGACAATGATTAAGGGGCCTGTGGTGGGAGCTGCTGCCAGTAACTCTTCATTGATGACTTTAGTATCAACCTGCATTTGATTAAGGATATGCGTTAGGAACGCATCCGTATTATCATCGTCAGGATTATTGCCTTGCTTTAGCCAGCTATCATAAAATTGCTCCAGCATGTTAATTCTAGAAATTTTCTGAAGCGCCCATTTAATCACTGGGTTTTTGACTTGGGATAATGAGAAGGGGTTATGCACCGTGAATTTTTCCTTAATCGGTCAATGGGTAGTTTTTGGTCAATCGGCGCTCAAGTCGTAACTTTTTAAAAAACTCACCAAGTGAAGGCGGTGTTTTGCCTTTACTGCGATGGTAGGCGCCAAGCGAAAATAAAGTACGATATTGCCACAGAAGCGCTTTAATTGCATCGAGAAATTTAGCATTCTTATCCCAAATATGAATGGACTCAGCGCTAGCTCCGTTAATTTCAATCACCTCAAGATTATCCCCTTTTTTAAGCGATTCAATGTCAGAGAATTTAACGTCTAATCGGCCATAATAAAAGTTAGGCAAGCCTTGCATAATTTCATCAATCTCTTGCGTTAGGGCAGGGGTGATATGTTCACGAGCATCAGTGAAGATAGCTCCCTTACTGTGGCTGGCGGAAAATACGAGTCGGATTTTTTCTCCTGATGCCGGGATATCATTCCATGCTGATTTATGGCGTTCAAAATAAAGGCGTTTTAAGGGGCCTGCTCGTGAATCACTTTCAATTAATTCGCCGAGTGTATGGGTTCCATCGCCCGTGATACGCGGTAATATTTTTGTGGTCATAGAAGGAATTTCACTTTTCCCAGTATTGGGGTTTTTAACATAGAAAATTCCAACTTCAGCTTCATAGGAAGCGAGCTTTTGACACATTAAAGTTGCGCCCTCAGGGTACGTTTGAATAATTGATGCTAGTTGTTCTTTATTCTCTACGAGCTTTACACCCACGCCACGACAGCCAATATCAGGTTTGCAGGCAAAGGGTAGGTGGATGCCTTGCTCAGAGGCTGTTTGAATGAATTCATTGGCTAAAGCCTGCTCAGAGCGATTATCAACGATGAAGGTAACCCACGGTAAAATGACATCGGCACATTTACCTGAAGCTTGCTTCAATAGCTCGCTTTTGGGCACGCCTACCATGCCAGATAATGTCAGCGATGGGTTCGCTAAAAACGGTAGAGTGATTGAACGATAACGGATTGCTAAGACTATCCATTGCAGCCCAACGGGTAAATACATTACCCAGCTTGGCCAAAACTCAAAGAACGAGGTGGTTTGTTCAGCATTTTTGGCAATGCTCATTGTGCGATTGCCATTGGGTTTTTATCAGCCATTGTGTGATAGGCTAACTGTACGCCAGTTTGATTAACGTCTAATGCGGTGATGCTTTTAGTGCCACTATAAGAACGCATCATAAAGATGGCGGCCTCTCTATTAGGTTCTTGAGAGTAATGATAAGTTGGTATGTCGTTAGAAATTTCATTGGCTGGGTTTTGCGCCCATTGCTCAAACAGCTTTGTGCGCATGGAAATTACTTCTTCTTGATTCCAAGAAGAAGAGGTTAGAAAGAAGGCGCGATTATCGTGAGCGGCATGAAATTCACCTTCGCGGTAATTTTTTCCATCCCATATAAACAATCTATGCGCATGGGCTGACCCTACAACAAGGCGAAAACTAAGGTAGCGCGAAGCGTCGATGGCTTCGATCGATTCTAGAGGATTATCTGATGATAAAAGATTGGGTAAAATTTCGCCGCGACTTTGATAGGAAGCGTTGCTGTCTGTTGCATTTTCGAAATAGCCATTCAGCAGGCACCCCCAAAAACCTTTGTTATTATGAGCAATCCATGTGCCGCCGCTTTGCGGATCAATTGGAGCAAAAACATCGGGGTCTTTAGCGATAAGTTTAGGAGCAAGCTCGGCCACTCTATCATGCCGTTCGTCACGATTCATAAAGACTTTATAGCCAGAATTTTGGCGAAATAGCGAGAGGGTGCACATGGTTTATTTCGCCTGTTTCTGATGCTTTTGTGTGGCTTTCGCAACGCCAAAATCGTCGTTTAATGTGAGCTCTTGCTGCTGAGCGAGGGTTTTTATGAGCGCCATGTGGTGAATCGTATGGTCAAGTAAATGATAGAGCTCGCGATGGAGGCTTGTAGCTAAAGGGATAAGCGGCGCTTCTGCATCGACAATAACCGATAAGGTCATGGTTTTGTCATCTAATGTCATTGCATTAAATTCCGCTTCTAATGTTTGCAGCTCTTGCAAGGCACTCTTCCGCGATGTTTCTAGAAATAGATTACGCTGACGAGCGTCATAGCAAATATCTTTGTGTGGTGTTGTGCCGCAAGCTAAGAAGAATTCTTGATAGAATTCTATAATATGACGCATATGCATACCAATAGATGAACTTTTCGCAATTCCCTGCTTTTGATAATGAGTTTCTTCAAAATAGTTGAGGGCTGAAACAAGCTGCTTAAGTATGTCTATATTAGATTGTACAAGAATGTCGCCAAGGCATTTACCCTCAGGAGTATTTTTTGTTTTAGCGATTGAGTTCATGTTCATAAGTAGGGTGACTTTACAGTTAGGGCGTTAGTTTAACATTCGTAACAATTACTTGTTTTGTTACATAATCTTGCGAATTTATTACTTTGCGCGTCTTGTCGCCTCAAGCGATATTAGCACTCCCATCAAGTAGATGCTTCCCCAAATAAGCCCTGGCAAAATTGTTTCGATGATATTAGGAGTTGCAGCGAGGGTGTGAAGTGTAAGAGGAAATATTAGCATTGCAAGGAAACTTGTAAAAAAACCGAAGATAATACCGCGCTT
>JALZUV010000193.1 GCA_023301245.1 Rickettsiales bacterium | reverse complement strand
TATTTAATATGCTCATTTGAGCCTTTAACTTTGGCGATAATGCTTTGCACATCATCTTGGTTATAGAGGTCAGCTTGGATGGTTTCGACATCGCCGCCAATGGCAGCTTTAGCGGCAGTAAGTTTATCCTCTGCGCGACCGACAATAATTATTTTAACCCCTTTTTCTGCAAGTAATTTAGCGGTTGCGAGGCCCATGCCTGATGATCCGCCTACGATAAGTGCTGTTGTCTGTGTCATGTTATTCTCCTTGGTTTATGTATCTATTAATAGGTAGTTGATTGGGTTAAATAAAAAGATTAGTTTTTGAGTTGCTTAAGCACTTCCGTTACAATGTTTTTTAGGTAGCTGCTTTGTTTGCGAGTGCGGGCGATAAGCAATCCGCCCTCCAGCGTTGCGAGAAAGTGAGCGGCGGCGAGTTTTGGGTTGGTAGTTTTTTTGATTTCTTTATCGGCAATACCTTGGGCGATGGTTTCAGTCATCCATGTTTCACTTAGGGTGAAAAACTCAGCGAGGTGTTTCTCGACTTCCTTTGGCATGCCCAGAATATCTGCAGCGAGCATTCCACAGAGGCAGAACTTCCCGTCTTTCGCCGTAGTGATGAAAATATTGGCGAAGGCTTGAAGCTTTTGAGGTGCAGTTTTTTTACTCGCACCTATTTCTTCTAACACGGTTTTAACCACCTCTAAATAGCGTTCAATCATACTCGTAGCTAAATCTTGTTTGGTTGGAAAGTAATAGTGGATGCTAGAGGTTTTTATGCCCAGTTCAGCTTGAATGTCACGATAGCTAAAGGCATTGAAACCACGTGTTTGCGTATAATTCGCCGCGATATCTAATATCTTATTTGCCGTGTCATTATGCGTGGTCATGCAGTGTATCTACCTATAGATAGGTACTTTGTCAATGTTTAAAATATATCTTGGTTTTGCACGAATTACGCATTGGTAGGTTGCGAGCATGTAAAATGCGCAAACTTATTCCTAATGAATAATGCTGCTACTGACTAATATTTTAGCTGCTTCCTTAGCTTGCTTTGCACTTAAGGAAGTGCCGTTGATTTGTGCAATAGATATCGCGCCTTCCAGCAATAATAGTAAATGAGCGGCAAGCTGTTTTGGGTTTTTGCAGCCAGCTTGCTTTCCAAGTTGTTCAATATATTCCTGCACTAGGCGTTTGAAGTCCTTACATACATTTCGTATAGGGGTGTCTGTTTCGGGAAACTCGCTGCTGGCACCTACAAACAAGCATCCATAAAAGCTGTCATCACTAAACCACGCTTCGGCCACATCAAATATTGCCAGCAATTTTCCTTTAGGTGAGTCGCTACTGCTCTCGACTGCATTCATAAAATGATTGCGAAATAATTGGTCGTGATGTCGTAATACGGCGAGAATTAATTCGTCCTTGGACTTGAAGTGATTATAGAGAGTTTTTTTTGCGATACCCGCTTCCTTGATAATACTATCAATGCCTACAGCATGAAACCCGTGCTTAGAAAAAAGCTGTAATGCAGTTTGTACGAGCTGCTCTCTTTTTAGCGAAGTCATTTTATATCCTTATGTATACAGGTATGTATACCATTTCTGCCGAATTTTTAAATAGTTCTTTCGAGTTATTTTACTGAATCGTTCATAAAAGCACTAAAAATCAGTAGTTACGTAAAAAATAATTTTATAATTGACGAGGTATACTAATCTGTATAGTGTGGTTTGAGTAGACAGATTAGTCTACCTGCTATAAATTTTCAACTATAAGGACGATATGATGACTAGAATTCAACCTGTGACCAACCCTGAGGGCCAAGCTGCTGAACTGTATGAGGCCGTGACTTCTCAGTTAGGAATGGTTCCTAATATTTTCAAAACATTTGCCAATTCACCTGCAGTACTTGAAGGTTTTTTGAGCATGAATGGTGCTTTAAGTAAGGGAATGTTGACTCCTGCATTGCGCGAGCAAATTGCGCTTGCAGTAGCGGGTGCTAATGGTTGCGATTACTGTGCATCTGCCCATACAGCTATTGGTAAAGGCGCTGGCGTTTCTGCTGATGAGTTGGTGACGAGCGTTAATGGTCAATCAAGCGATAGTAAGGCGCAAGCAGCCTTAACATTTGCTCTGAGTGTTGTAAAAAATCACGGTAATGTGAGTGATGCCGAGCTACAAGCAGTACGCGATGCTGGCTATAGCGAAGGTGAAGTGGTTGAAATTATTACGCACGTTGGAGTTAATATTTTCACTAATTATTTTAACCACATTGCAGCGACAGAAATTGATTTCCCTGTCGTAAGTACCGCAGCGGCTCCTAAAGCAGCATAATTTACAACTAAAAATATAAAGGATAAACATGATGAAAAAACAATTTTTAACAATTCTCTCTTTCTTTGCATTGGCGCTGACTTTCATTTCAGGCAATGCATGGGCGGAAAAAAGTGTCGCAAATAACCTTGTTGGGGTGCAGGGGTACGATCTTGTATCTTACCATGGTAAAGCTCCTATGAAAGGTAATGGTCATAATGTGGTCGAACATAAAGGTGTGACTTACCTTTTTGCCGATGCAGCCAATAAGAAAGCCTTTAAAGCTAGCCCAGAGAAATATTTGCCTGCTTACGGTGGTTATTGCGCTTACGGTGCCTCAGTTGGTAAAAAGTTTACTGGCGACCCTGAGGTATGGAAAATCGTTGATGGAACGCTTTATCTAAACCTTGATAAAAAAGTTCAACGCCTTTGGAGTAAAGACATTTCAGGCAACATCACTAAAGCTGATACTCAGTGGAAGTTAATTAAAGATAAAACAGCCTCTGAACTGTAGTCACGATACGATAAGAAAGCCCGCATTTTCGGCGGGCTTTCTTTCTTTAAACCGCAAGCAAGGAGTAACGCTATGAGCGATAACCACGAACATCATCACACTCTTACGATTGACCCAAAAGAACTAAATTCTGGAAGTATTTTGGCGAGTGTCAATTTAAATGAAGCAGATAGTATTAGTATTTCAACAAATCGTATGTCTCTCTATACAGCGGGACATGATGGGGATGAAGGTGTACCAAAAATGCTTTCTCCCATCGAACTGATACTTGCTAGTCTTGCAAGGAGCACTATCCAAATATTACATCTCGCCATCGAG
>JALZUV010000192.1 GCA_023301245.1 Rickettsiales bacterium | reverse complement strand
ATTGAAATTCGCCGCAGCCGCCTTCAATCTATTGGCCATGAAACCCTAGAAAATTATGCAGATGATGAAAAAGTAGAAGAAGAAATTAAAGCCGCTCGCCAAATTTATCGTAAGCAGGGTTGGCCAGTTATTGATGTTTCGCAGCGCTCGGTTGAAGAAACGGCTGCCGCTATTTTAAATATTTTCCATCGCCGTCAAGAGCAAGCTGACGCAGCGAAAGACTAAACCATGAAACGCGCGGCTGTTTTAGGTCATCCAATTTCTCATTCACTCTCACCAAAACTACATGGTTATTGGCTAGAAAAATATAAAATAGCAGGTAGCTATGAGGCGATTGATACTCCTCCCAAGATACTGGGTGAGAGGTTATTTCAGCTAAAAGAAGAGGGTTTTTCAGGGGTTAATCTTACAGTGCCACTTAAAGAGGCGGTACTGCCTTTGCTCGATGAACTATCAATAACAGCTAAAGAAATTGGCGCGGTGAATACGGTCACTTTCAAAGATGGTAAGATGATAGGCGATAACACAGATGCTTATGGTTTTATTCAAAACTTACAGAATGAGGCGGAAAACCTTACCCCCTACTTAAATCACGCTTTTGTCATTGGCGCAGGTGGAGCCGCAAAGGCGGTGATTTCAGGGTTAATTTCGGTGGGTGTAAAAAAAATTACAGTGGTAAATCGCACCTTAGAAAAAGCAAAAATAATAGCAAAAATGAGTGAAAACATAGAAGTGCTAGAATGGGAGAAACGCAATGAAAGCTTATCTTCAGTGTCTCTGCTGGTTAATAGTACCAGTTTAGGAATGAAGGGGCAGCCAGCTTTGCCGCTTAGTCTTGAATCATTAGCTGTTAACGCATTAGTAACGGATATTGTTTACAATCCCCTTCATACCGAGCTTTTAAAGCTGGCAAAGCAGCGCGGCAATTATATCGTTGATGGATTAGGAATGTTAATTCACCAAGCTGTACCTGCCTTTGAAAGTTTTTATGGAATAAAACCTGAATTGGATAATGAATTAAAAGATGGATTACTCGTTCAATAAGTTAGATCCTACAAAGATGTTACTTCAAGAAATTGAGGTTCAGGAAACCACCGCACAAAATTTTTTCGTTTATTTAGGCCACTTTAAAGAGCGATTAGAGTTTTTTGATTTAGAACATCAGTCTCCCAGAATTATGGACTATTTAGAGCAATTGGTTGAAACGCGTAATAAGGTGTGGGACGATTATGAAAATCTGAAGAATGACCTTAAAGATGATGGTATCAGCGTTATTCAGAAAAAGATTATCACCGAAAAAAAACATGATGAAATTCAAAAACAGGTAATGAATGTAATGGAGGAGCAAATAGAAGAGCTAACTTTTGCTCCAATTCCAAAAGATTTACCAAAAGAAACCAAAGATGATATTAATCAATTGCGAGCTAAGGTTATTAAAAGCTGCAGTCGCATCAAACAAGCTTATTATGGCAATGGCTTAGGTCAGGGCGGTGAAGGGGTTTTAATTTAACGATGACCTTTGTTTTAGGAATTACAGGTTCTATCGCCATGGGTAAAAGCACCGTGGCTCGTATCTTTGCAGAGTTTGGGGCAAAGGTGAGCGATGCAGATGCGCTGGTACATCAGCTGCTAGAGGAGGATGTGAGCTTAATTGCTAATATCGCGCAAGCCTTCCCCGATGCAGTGGAGGGGGGAATTATTAATCGCGCAATATTAGGGCAGCAAGTATTTGCTGATGATGCCAAATTAAAAGAGCTAGAGCAGCTACTACACCCAAAAATTAGGGCAAAAAACCTACAACTTATTGAGCAAGCTAAACAAGAGGGTTTGAAATTATTGGTGCAAGATATACCGCTTTTGTTTGAAACTGGCGCAGAAGCAATGTGCGATGCGGTTTTAGTTGTTACTGCCAGCCCAGAAATTCAACGTGAGCGTGTCATGGCTCGTGAAGGTATGACGGAAGAGAAATTCGCGCAAATTCTAGCCCATCAAATGCCCGATGCTGAAAAACGGCAACGCGCGGATTATATTATTAATACGTCAAGCGGCATGGAAACTGCCCGTGCTCAGGTAGAAGCGCTTATGTCTAAATTATAATAGTCAGTCATAATATTTGCATAGCGAGTTTGCGCCGCCTGTAACTTATCAACAGGAACTTCATCGGGTAATTTAATGGCCAATAGCGCGTCATTGATTATTTCTGCATGGCGATAAATTTTATAAGGTAATACGCTTCCATAGCCTATCTCCGCAATACGGCGACCAATAGCGCCAAGGTCAAAACTAACGGGGTACAACCCGTAATGCAATGCCTCCGATAATGTATAGTTGAAAGTCTCTGGCCATACAGCGGGCAGAAAGACCATATCAAATTCACCTTGTTTTAAAAACCCAGCCAATTCATGTGGTTTATAAGGGCCAGAAACAGGGATTAACTTTTTCAACTGCCAATCAATATCACTAAAGCCAATGAGGGTGAATTCAATGGGCAGCCCGCGCTTTTTGGCATCCTCGGCACATTCTTTTAATATCATCGAACCTTTGTGCGGTGCGATACCGCCAAGCGTCAGGATACGTAAGGGAGCCCCAGATTTGCGAGTATGGGCCAGTGGAGTAATGGGTGTTTCATCCCAATGCGGACGATTGGTGATAGTCGCTAGCGGTAGATAGCGCTCCAGCCTCAATTTTACGTCCATATCAGGCGTATAAACATGGCGCGCACCATTTAAAAATTCAGCATAATCAATACGCCATTGTTCAACATTAACATCTTTTCCCGCCGAAGAGCCAAAGGTTTTAACGCAGCCGCTGCAGCGCTTCACATCACCTTCGCCGCAATAGCCGCGAATAGCATCATCGTAAAGAGTGAAGCGCGGGCAAATGCTTAAATAATCATGGGCGGTAAAGTCGTAAGATACGCCTAATTCAGTGGCAAGCTGCTGAACCGAATCGGCAAAGCTTTTCGGAAAGTCTAAGAGGTGGTGTACGTGAATAAGTTTTATATCTAACTTATTTAACTGCTCAATTAACAAATGAAACTCAGTTTCGAGATGGTAAATTAAGCCCTTCTCATGAATATTATCATAAGGCAATAATCGAACCCACTCTGCGCCAATACTACGCAACGCCCAAACATTGACGTTTTCAGCGGTGAGTTTATCGCCAAGCTGCTGCACATGATGTTCCGTACCACCACCAAGGCTATGAGTTATCATTAAGATAGAGGGTGAGGGCTTATCATAGACGTTTGTTGAAAGCGCCGCTGCCCGTAAATCGGGTAAATTAAGCTTCAATAGTTCTTTATTGGTTACCGCAGGATTTTGCACTGCCCACAGCTGATAATTAGGCAAATGTCGAAAAAGAGAGGGAAAGCGAGAAAAACAAAATTCCTGAAGCTTCTTTTTATGAGTTGCAGAAAGTGGCAATGCCCGCAACCCTGTTCGTGCCATATTTATCAACGGTTGCTTCACGCTGCTTTATTTCTTTCAAGCATCCCCAAAATGAAACGGCTGGCTTTAATTGCTCCACGCTTTTGCCAGCTAGATAAGCGGTGAGTGCGGTTTATATAGCCCTCTAATTCAAAACGAGTATCGCGAATGAAACCTTTAAAGGGGCGCACGGTTTTTCCAATGGGAGGGGCATAATTGGTCAAACCCTCTTGCTCAAGCCAACCAAAATAGCTGATTTCATGCTTCCCCTGTTTTTGGGTAGAAAGTGGATGCGGAAAGCTCTCTTTTAAATCCATCCGAGTGCGATAGAGTGGACGGTGATGTGCTTGCACAGGCTCGCCATTATCATAAAAACCGTAAGCCCATTTGATAGTTTCCAAATTTTCCTGCGCATATTTATCGCAAGAATCTGTGTACCAATGGCTTAGCTCCAGCGCGGCAGGCATATCTTTGCCATATTTATCGCGCATTAGCAGGTGGGCGCCGCTATCGAAGCCCGTAAAGTGATGGAATACTAGGGGCTGGCCATTGGCAGTAATGCCTTTTTCCAGCGAGCCCTCTAATTTGCGCTGCGCGTAATTCCATGTGGCAACATTGCAGCCAGAATGTTTGAGCAAATGCACATTATCGAAAAAGATGGGAACAAGGTCATTCCATTTTTGGTCGGTAAAGTTACCACCAGCAATATCATCAAAGCAGCGGAAGTAGCAGCGTTCTGCCCACCAGTCAGCATAAGCGCGACCCGTTTCATCGTTATTAACGGCGACAAAACCAAAATTATAGAGCCCGTGTTTAAGAGAGTTTAGTTCATTATCTTTAATCGCTTCGGTCGTGGCTTCGGGCACATTAATGTGCGGAGTCATGACCACGCTGCCTTTCTCTAGCCCTTCATAGATAGATTCTAGCGTGGTGAAAATGGCGATATCAGGGTCGAAATAAATTACCTGCTCATAATCTTT
>JALZUV010000191.1 GCA_023301245.1 Rickettsiales bacterium | reverse complement strand
TAAAGAAATAATCTGCAGGTTGGAACCCCCCACTACCTAGGCCAACGGTTACACCGCCACCTACTGCATTTGCAGCATTGGACGAGCCGCCCACGGTGCCTGCACTTAAATATGCCGGCACATCAAAGCCCGCAGTATTTACTGAAACCGTATTATTAGCAGTATCTACCGTATGGGTAACGTCACTATCGTAATCATAGGTTATCCCTAATGTTCCCACAGGTAAATTTGCTAGGAAATATTCTCTCGCTTTTACAGCATCACCATCATTAACGGATGATGCAACTGCCGCCGCATCGGCTGCGCCTGCAATTGCACTGGAAGCCATGAAAGCACGCCCTAAATCTAGCGATAAGGCGATAGCCAATATCAACGAATTAAGCATTAGCGCGAAGGTGATTATCACCGAGCCTTGCTCATTTTTTAAGAAACGTCTTATTCTACTTTGTTTTTCCATTGCGCCCTCTAGCATTTATTTTTTCTTCTAAACCAGTGTACCAGCCAATTATAACAGTTTAGTGACGGTTTTCATAGCATCTTAATTGGCATAGAAACTTGGCAGCGCGTAATGATAGACAGTTTTATAATGAGGAACAGGCACAATATGCTGCGTGCCCGTGTAATAATTTAATGCGGTCGCCGTGTCAGGGCCAAAAACGCCATCCGCTTTTAAGCCATAATCTTTTTGAAAACGAGCCACACCACGTTTTGTCACTTCAATATTCTTACCATCCACCATGTAGCTGGGGAAGTATCCGATGGCCGCTAAACGCTCCTGAATATTAAGTAAGTTACCCTCGTAACTCGCTAATATTTCAGAACTTTTATCTGACTCGGCAGTTGACACTTCCGCCGTCGAAGGGTCGATATCTTCAATCGTCACATCCGCTCCTGCAAATGCATGGTGGCCAAAAATACTTGTTACGCAAAAAGCGATGGCCGCAATCTTATGTAGTCGTTTCATAAAAGCTCTCAATAATATTAACATTAAACCGCTATAATAGCGCAAACCTCTTACATAAAGATTAACGAATTAACTTTTAATAACTCATGTTAATACTATTTTTTAATTCGAACACTAGAGATTTGCAGCGCCACTTGCGTGAAAATTGCGCTTAATTCATCCCCATTCGTAGGAGTAACATATTGACTAGGTATTGTGGCACAATATTCCAAAACATCTTTGTTTAACGGTGTATTTGCTCCCGCACCAAAGCCAATGGTCCAAAAATCAACATCGGGGTCAATTTTAATATCATGGCATTCTGATGCAGCATATTGATGACCGACACTGGTAGTTGTCACCCCCGTATAATCGGCAGGCCAGAGCCACGGGCCATCTTTAGGCTCATTGATCTCCCCATCTGTCAAAAATATGTAGATATTGCGTCGTCCAGCAAGCGAGTTTGCTAGCTCTCCCCTGCCTGCTTCAAGGGCAATTCCAGCATTAGTAGCACTACCTGGCGCAACAATGCCACCCACCTTTATCGCTAAGTCGAGAATTTTATCATCAAACGGAAGATCTCCGCGCAACCCTGAATCATAACTTTTTAAACTAACACGAAATAACGGCAGGCCGTCTGGCCCTGTGCCTTGATGAGGCTCAATAATCTGAAGGAAGCTAAGCACCGCAGCTTCTAAAGCCTCATATTTAAACACATTTTGAGTGTAATCAATCGCAATAGGGTTGTAGCCCGTCACCTTGCCACCGCTAATTTTTGGATTAAACCCCATCGAACCCGAAGCATCCATAATAATGACAATATCGGCAGGCGCGGGCGTAGAAGATGCAGAACCCACAACCACTTGATTCGCCAATTGAAGTGCGCCCGAACCATTTGTTCCAGAACTAACATAAGTTGGAACGTTAAAACCTGAGGTCGTTATAGAAATATCATTAGTTGCGGAGTCAATTGCATGCAGAACATTTTGGGTATAGTCATATTCAACGCCTAAAGTGCCCGCTGGTAAGTTCGATTCAAAATAAGCCTGCGCTTTTTCCGCATCCCCCTCACCCACGGCCGACGCAATGGCCGCCGCATCAGCGGCACCACTAATGGCACTACTGGCCATAAAGCCACGCCCTAAATCCAGCGATAAAGCGATGGCAAGAATAAGAATGTTCAGCATTAGCGCAAAACTAATAATCACCGAACCCTCTTGATTTGAAAAAATATTTCTATTCATTTTAGAGTTTCGCATCATGATTTACCTTTTGATTTACATCATATTACCATAAAACTTATTAACGACAGTTTAATGACAATAGTTGATAAAAATTAACAATGGCAAAAGCAGCAATTAATTACTCCTGCAATTCTTGTGGGAATGTTACCTCCAAATGGGCGGGTAAGTGCGAATCTTGTGGTGAATGGAACAGTATCAGCCAGCAGGCCGAAGGCGGTGCGGGCAGCGCTCCCAAGGGCTTAAGCAAAGGCAAAGGCCGCCATTTAGAATTGGTGGCGCTTGATGGAAAACAAACGGAAACCCCGCGCAAAGCTATTGGCATTAGCGAGCTAGACCGAGTATTAGGCGGCGGTATGGTCGAAGGAAGCGCCGTGCTAATTGGCGGCGATCCAGGTATCGGAAAATCAACCTTACTCTTACAAGTGGCTGCAAAAATGGGTCGTAATGGCTTACAGTGCCATTATTTTTCAGGTGAGGAATCTACTGGCCAAATTCAATTGCGCGCCAAACGCCTTGGGCTGGAACAAAGCGCCGTGAAACTGGCCACCGCCACCAGCGTGCGCGATATTATCTACACGCTAGAACAAGACACGCCCGACCTTGTGATTATCGACTCTATCCAGACTATGTATATTGATAATATTGACGCTGCCCCCGGCACGGTCACACAGGTGCGCGCTTGCTCTAACGAGTTAATTCGCTTTGCTAAACAGCGCAATTGCGCCGTGTTCCTTGTGGGGCATGTAACCAAAGAAGGCCAAATTGCAGGCCCGCGCGTGTTAGAACATATGGTCGATACGGTATTGTATTTTGAAGGCGAACGCGGGCATGAATTTCGCATTCTTCGCGCCGTTAAAAACCGCTTTGGCGGCACGGATGAAATTGGCGTTTTTGAAATGTGCGACATTGGCTTGAAAGAAATTACCAACCCCTCGGCTTTGTTTTTAAATGAGCGCGAACATCCTGTGAGTGGCACGGCCATCTTTGCAGGAATGGAAGGGACGCGCCCATTACTGGTTGAAATTCAGGCACTTTTATCGCCCTCGCCTATGGCTAATCCGCGCCGTGCCGTTGTCGGCTGGGATAGCGGAAGGCTCGCCATGTTACTAGCGGTGCTAGAAACGCGCGCGGGCATAATGCTACATGATAAAGAAGTTTACCTAAGCATTGCAGGCGGTTTACGCATTTCGGAACCTGCCGCCGATTTAGCCGTAGCAGCCGCAATTCTTTCGGCCTTAACCGATAAGCCTGTGCCCGATGGTGCTATCTATTTTGGCGAACTTGGCCTCTCAGGTGAAATTCGCAAAGTTGCCCGCGCCGCTTCTCGCTTAAAAGAGGCCGAAAAACTCGGCTTTAAAAAAGCCTTCACGCCAAAAACAACCAAACAAAAAACTAGCATGACCCTCAATACGATAAGTACCGTCAGCGAGCTTGCCACGCACTTTGCTATTAAATAGCCATAGTTTACTTTTTATATATTTCGCTATATTGCTAAATCTTAATAAAACTTAGGAGTCATTCCCATGGCGATTATATACGGCACCAACAATACTGAAACTCTTCTAGGCACCGCTTCGAACGACCTCATCAAAGGATTCGCGGGCGATGATACTATCACTTATTATGAAGGTAACGACACCATCTATGGCGGTGATGGCGATGATACAATTCTCTTTCACAATTTCGTTTTTGATGGTCACGACCTTATTAATGGTGGCAATGGGAACGACGTTATCAGCAGTTTCGATGGAAATGACACACTCGTTGGTGGCAATGGTGATGACCATATTAGCGGCGGCACATCGGCACGCATCTATGGCGGCGAAGGTCAGGATGCCATTCAAGGTGGAAATTACGCAAAAGCAGGTTCTGGCAGCGATATGCTCACCAGTTTTGGACAGGTAAATACTGATTATTTTGGCGGAACGGGCACTGACCTTTTCACCCTCCACACTCAAGGCACAGGGATTCTTAGAATCCACGATTTTGATGAAAGCGCGGGCGAAACGCTGAAAATTGCCGCCACCTTTGGCGCAATGGACCCTATCATCACCTCTAACAGTGCAGGCGATGCAGTAGTACGCACCACCTTGAGCGATGGCAGCAAAAGCTACGCCATTTTAGAAGGCATTGATGCCGCAGGCTTAGAAATTAAAGAAACCTCAACCCTCACCTTTATTATCGATTCAAAATTTACGGAAACGGGGTCAAACTTCTCAGATACGGTGCAAGGTGGCGACGAAAGCGAAACCCTCCGCGGCCTCGATAATAATGATCGACTTGAAGGTGGCAAGGGCGATGACACGCTCATTGGCGGCGAAGGCCAAGATTATCTGATTGGCGGCGAGGGCGCAGATATATTCTCATTCGAAGCAGGCGATAGCTATAATGGCAGCGGCACTCGCGATGCCATAAAGGATTTTGAACTGGGTGTAGATTTGCTTGAATATGAAGGGAGCGGCGCGCCAGCAGGTGCCTTAGAAATTACGCTTGATGGCGCTTACACCTCGCTACATTTTACCGATGCTGATTTCCAAATTAAGATTTTTGGCGATTTCACCATCCAAGCTACCGCCAACATCGATTCGTTCTTTGTATAAAAACAACCCATCGCAGTAAAAACAGAGCCATACCTTATAAGAGCCATCGTCTTTTCATAGCCATCCCTTACAAATGCCGCTAAGAAGATGGTATGATTGAAGCTCAATTTAATATGTTCGATGCGGCGGTGTTAATCGTCATGCTATTATCGACCATGCTCGCGTTTTTTCGTGGCTTTGTGCGGGAATTTCTCTCGCTTGGAGCTTGGGTGGGTGCAGGCCTTATTACCGTTTATTTATTTGACGATGTCGCTGAATTAATCAGGCCGCACGTCACCCAAGATATGGTCGCTTATTTAATTGGTGGTGTGGGTACTTATATTGTCACCTTACTCACTTTCTCTATCGTTAATTCCACCATCATCCGTTACGTCAAATCGGCAGAAGAAATTGGCATGTTCGATAATTTCCTCGGCATGGTATTTGGTATATTACGTGGTGGCTTTATCATTTCGCTGGGCTATTTAGTCTTATCGCTAGTCATTGATAATGAAAACCCACCGCAGTGGGTGAGCCAAGCACTAACCCAGCCCTATGCACAAGAAGGCGCAGTTATGCTAGCCAAAGTAGCGCCTGGTTATTTGGAAGATATCTCCAGCCTTGGCGAGCGCATGGAATCGAAAATGAAAGAGCGTGAAGCTGAAGGTGGCGGCGGTAACGATGACTCTGACGGAGAAGTTAGCCTTATAGAAGCAGGGCAAAACCTGCTAAAAGTTGATAAAGACAAAGGTTATTCCGATAAGGAACGCCAGCTTCTACAACAAATCATGAGATCTCGCGAATAGAGCTTAGGTTTCCCCTCGCCCACTTACGTGCTTTCCTTACTTAATATAAAAAAAATAACCCCAGCTGCATGTTGAGCAACTAGGGTTCTTTATTTTCATAAGATAATTTGGGCTACTGGTGTAGCTCCCCAATAGCGAGATACTTGGTTTCCAAGAATTCTTCGATACCATAGCTAGAAGATTCGCGACCAATGCCCGATTCTTTATAGCCACCAAATGGTGCCGCGATAGAACTTACATGGCCAAGGTTTGCGCCCACCATTCCATATTCTAGCGCTTCACCCACGCGGAATACGCGCTTCATATCTTGAGTGAAGAAATAAGAAGCTAAACCGAATGGCGTGTCGTTGGCCATTTTAATGACCTCTTCTTCATCGCTAAATTTAATGAGCGTTGCCACAGGGCCGAAAATTTCTTCCTGTGCAATTTCCATATCGTTGGTTACATTTTCCATCACCGTTGGTGCAAAGAAAGGTTTGCTCATGCCTGCAGGAGGCTGACCGCCTGTAAGGATAGTAGCACCCGCTTCAACCGCGCGATCAACCAAGCCCTTAACACTGTCATAGGCTTTATTATCGACGAGACAACCCACATCGCAATCATCTTCCATTGGGTCGCTTACTTTCAAACTCTCAGCAAGCTCTACCACCATGGCTTTAAATTTATCATAGATTTTTTCATGCACAAATACGCGGTTAGCGCAAACGCAGGTTTGGCCAGTGTTGCGGAATTTCGCAACCGCTAGGCCTTTAATAGCCGCATCTAAATCTGCATCATCAAATACGATGAAAGGCGCGTTGCCGCCAAGCTCCAGAGAAATCTTTTTCACCGTTTCGGCACATTGCTTATAAAGCAATTTACCAATCGGTGTTGACCCCGTGAAGCTTAATTTACGCACCGTAGAATTATCCGTCATCGACTTACCAATGTCGGATGCTTTACCCGTCACCACATTAAAGATACCTGCGGGAATTCCCGCCATCTCCGCACATTTAGCCATGGCTAATGCAGTCAGCGGAGTATTTTCGGCAGGCTTCGAAATTGCGGGGCAACCCGCTGCCATTGCTGGGGCAACTTTGCGCGCAATCATTGCAGCAGGAAAATTCCACGGCGTAATTGCAGCCGAAACACCCACCGGTTCTTTCCACACTGTTTCGCGGCGACCCGGTTTAGTTTGCGGCACCGTTTCACCAAAAGTGCGGCGCGCTTCAAATGCATACCATTCGATAAAGCTGGCAGAATAATCAACTTCACCCGTCGCTTGGCTTAGAGGCTTACCTTGTTCGTAAGACATAATCATGCCGATATCGTCACGGTTTTCGACCAGAATTTCGGCCCATTTAAGCATGAGTTTTGCGCGGTCTTGAGCGAGCATACTGCGCCATGCCCCCCATGCTGCGTCTGCCTGTTCAATCACCTTTGTCACTTCGTCATATGTAAGATAAGGGACAGTCGCAATAACTTCACCCGTTGCAGGGTTTTCTACTTCGCTAGTTTCGCCAGATGCGGCGTCTATCCATTTACCATTAACATAACACTGCGTTTGCAGCATATCGGGATTCTTTAATAATTTTTTTAAATTCAAAATAATTTCCTATTTTCTAAGGGCAGTCATGTTTATTTTCTACACACATTCTACTTTTATCATAACGGGTGAGTGCAACCCGCCCAGCTGCAAAGTATTTTCACCTTTCAATAAAGGTAGAATATAAGCACCTTTACCGCGTCCGAGTTCTTTGCCATTTACGACTGTGTTAAAACGGCTTCCTAAATCTCGCAGATGCAGGCCGCCTTCGTGAATTTCAATTTGGCAATGCTGTGCCGAAACTATAGGTGGCATTTCTGTACAGGCAATATTTATATTGTTTTTTTGATGCTTTTTTTCCAGCCCCACTTCGGTTTCATAACCACCAATCGTAAGCGGCAAACGCGCCACGGGAACTTCTATTACTTCAAATAACGCAGGCTCATTTATCGAAGTGACTTTGATGCTGGTAATATCAACATCCAGAATAACGCTAGCCGCCTCTTTTTCGCTGACGCGCTTGTTACTGCTGCGCAAGCGGTCTAGCACCATCATAACAACAGGCATAATGCGTGGGGGGCATTGCCCTAATAATTGGTCAAATTCATCGCGGGTAATAATATCGCACGACACATTGGTTTTAGTGCGAGCGGTCGCAGAGCGCGGCATCCCTTGTTCAAAAAGCGCTAGCTCGCCCAACACATCGCCTTCGCTCAACGTCGCTAAAACCACCTCGCCATGTTGAGCGTGCTTAAGCACCTCCACTTCTCCGGTACGAATAATGTAAGCTTCATTGGCGACATCTCCTTCGCGGAAAAGCACCTCACCAGCGGCAATGGTTTTTTCTGTCATGCAGTAGTGTTATTCTACTGTGACCGATTTAGCAAGATTCCTTGGTTGATCAACATCGGTTCCCTTTAATACAGCCGTATAATAGGCCAGCATTTGAATAGGGATAGAATAAACAAATGGCGCAATCAGCGAATCGCACTCGGGCATAGCGATACTATAATGCGCGTAATGCGCATTGGCTTTGATGGTTTTTTCATCACTCATCAAAATAATATTACCGCCGCGTGCGCGGGCTTCTTGCATGTTCGACAGGGTTTTTTCCTGCCATTTATCATTCGGCGCAATCACGATAATGGGCACTGCTTCGTCAATCAAGGCGATAGGCCCATGCTTCATTTCACCTGCGGCATAGCCTTCAGCATGAATGTAGGAAATTTCTTTGAGCTTTAATGCTCCTTCCATCGCCAGTGGATAGTTAGTGCCACGGCCAATATAAAGCACATCGCGTGCCTTCACCAAATGATGGCAAGCAGGGCTTTCAGCCGTAATATGATGCATCGCTTCGCGCAATAAACTGGGCAATGAATGCAGCATATCCCAAGATTTCTTCACCTTATCTGCATCAATAAATTTGCGCGACTCGCCTAATTCAATTGCTAGTCCTGCTAATATTACCAACTGCGTGGTGAAAGCTTTGGTTGAGGCGACTCCAATTTCGGGGCCTGCTTGTGTATGTAATACAGCATCGGCCTCGCGCTCCATCGAGCTACTTTGCATATTAACGATACAAAGAGTGGGATGCCCCATCTCTTTGACCATTTTCATGGCAGCTAACGTATCTGCCGTTTCGCCTGATTGCGAAATGAATAGCGCTAAGGTGCCTTCTTCAAGTCGCGGCGTGCGATAACGAAATTCGGAAGCGATATCAATCGTCACAGGCAAGCCTGTTAATTCTTCCAACCAATATTGGCCAATCATCCCAGCGTAATAGGAAGTGCCACAAGCAATCACAACAATACGTTTGAGGTCTTGCGGGGCTATGGTTAAATCTGGCAGAGTAAAATTGCCTAAGGTGGGATGACGCAAATGCTCTAGCGTATCCATTATTGCTTGGGGTTGTTCGTAAATTTCTTTTTCCATAAAGTGGCGATAACCACCTTTACTGCTAGACTCTGCGGCTACGCCGCTAAGCACTTCAGGGCGAACCACTTCATTATCTTGTTGGTTATAAATCACCATGCTATCGGGTGTTAGCTTCACCCAATCGCCTTCTTCTAAATAGATAATACGGTTAGTGAAAAGCGACAGCGCAATCGCATCAGAACCAATGGCCATTTCGCCATCGCTCACGCCGACCGCAAGTGGAGAGCCCCAACGTGCCGCATAAAGCGAATCAGGTTCGGAGGCGAATAAAACGCCAACGGCGTAAGCGCCCTTTAGCTTTTTCAAAGCGGCCTTAATAGCATCGGCAGGCGCAAGCCCTGCATCAACGAATTGGGTGAGCAATTGCGCGATAACTTCCGTATCAGTTTCGCTCGAGAATTCGTAGCCATCGGCCTGTAGCTTCACTTTTAGTTCAGCATAATTTTCGATAATTCCATTATGCACAACCGCGACTTTATCGGTTACATGAGGGTGGGCATTGGCTTCGGTCGGCGCGCCATGAGTCGCCCAACGCGTATGACCAATACCAACCACACCTTCAAGCGGTGAGGCCTCGAGTGCTGTGGCTAGGTTGTTTAATTTTCCACTCGCGCGAACGCGAGTAATTTTACCGCCATCAAGCGTGGCGATACCAGCAGAATCATAGCCACGATATTCAAGCTTTTTCAACGCCGATAGCAAGCGGCCTGTAACCGCATTATTGCCTATAATTCCTACAATTCCACACATGAGTCTATTTTATCCTTCGTTGCGATTCATTAACAGCACTAGTCGCTGCCTATCTTATAACCAAATTTCACCATCTCAACCTAACGGACAAATCCTTAACATATCCATAATCACCACGATATTTTGTTGTAATTAGGAAACAAAAATACCGCATGGGTCAGCTAGTCAGCATATTAGCCACCCTTATTCGTATAAAGCCCCTCACATTGCGCGCATATAAATATAGCTTAGGTTTAGGGATACTTAGGAATAATGCAGCATATTATACAGGAAGACTTATTATTTAGTCGGCACTTTCGCTTGCCGAGATACCCTGAACTTAAAGTCGAATTCACCCAAGACCCTCCTATATTGCATCAATATTACACATTACGGGGCATGAACTTTGCAGATTCACCTGCAAAGCTGCGCATTAGCGACGCGACAGAAAGCGATGCGCGTGCGCAAATTATTATTGTCAAAATGGGCAGACAAGTGGTGGGTGGTGCGCGTATTATTATCCGCCATTCGCCCAACGACACCCCTCTTTCAATTGAGGATGAACGTCTATCCATCTGCGATGCACTGGCAAATTTAGAGCTAAAAAATTCAGCCTATGGTGAAATTTCCAAACTATTCCTGTTAGAAGAATATCAGAAAAACCCTATTATTAACGCTATCTATGAATGCATTAGCGCAAAATTAAAGCAGCTTGGAGTGCGCTATGCATTTGCCAATTGCGCGCTCCCTATTATGACGGGCGAGAAAAAGGCGAGCAAGCCCTATCGAATTACCATTCATCACAATTTCACCCCTAACCTTCGCGCCGCTAATTTACCCAGTTACCAACGACTGACCATTTTGGACGCAGCGCCCCCAATCCGAATGCCCACGACAAAACATAACGCTGCGATTGAAAAATTGGTCAACGAGATTGCAAGTTTAACGTAATTACCACAGTCATTGCTAATCTAGCGCTCACCGCCTGCTTTAAGCGCTAATCCGCTAGGATAGTCGCGCATCAGCCTTGTAGAAATAATTGGGGGATTAATCTTTGAACATTCTTAATCAAATGTCTATTAAACGGCGTGTGACGCTGGTGCTATTGGTAATGGCGCTAGCGACAGCACTTGTAACGACTGTCACTCTATCGCTTATTGGCTTTATAAATTTAGAACAAAATTTCCAAGAGGAGTTAAATTCCTCCGCGCACGTGATTGCCGAACGCAGCAAAGCCACTCTCGTTTTTTCTGACCAAACTGGCGCTACCGCGCAACTCAGCATTTTCGAATCTCAGCCTTCGGTACAGCGGGCTTGTTTATATGATATTAACCAAACACTATTTGCCGCCTATTTGCCTCGCAATCCAATCGCCTCCTGCTCAGGCGAGATGAAAGATTTAAGCCCAAGCGATGAAGCCTTTCAAACCACCTATCAACTCTCCAGTGGCGACGACACTCTTGGCCATCTTTATGTTGAAGCGAACCGCCACCGAATGGATGAATTTTTAGAGCGCCAAATAAAATGGTTTATCGGTGTATTTATTGCGACAGGAATCGCCGCCTATTTTCTCGCCCTATTATTACAACGTATGCTTTCAAAGCCCATCATTGGCCTAACCGAAACGGCCAAACAAATTTCTGATGAGCGCGACTTTAGTATTCGTGCCCCTGCGCTTTTAAACAGTAGCGATGATAATGAAATTAACAGCCTCTATAGCGCCTTCAATACTATGCTGGATGAAATTGACACGCGCGAAAAACAACTGCTCTCGAAAAACACCGAACTCTTTAAAGCCAAAGAAACCGCCGAAAACGCTAACCGTGCCAAATCAAACTTCCTTGCGAATGTGAGCCACGAATTACGCACGCCGCTCAATGCGATTATTGGCTTTTCTTCCATTATTACAAACCAGCTTTTTGGTAAATTAGGCAGCGCCAAATATATGGAATATGCCAATGATATTAACGACTCTGGCGTTCATCTTCTCGATATTATCAATGACATTCTCGATCTTTCTAAAGCCGAGGCAGGAAAACTAACGCTAAGCTTTGAAGAGCTAGACACTGCCCGCGCGATTGAAAAATGCGTAACCCTCATTGGTGAACGCGCATCGGAAGAACAAGTAACCTTACATAATCATGTGGACGATAGCGCCCCAGCCATCGTCGCTGACCGAGTACGTTTTATTCAAATTATCCTCAACATCCTTTCCAACGCGGTGAAATTCACAGAAGAAGGGGGGGAAGTTCACATTAGGCTCGAAACCTCGATGATGGCGGGTGCCGCGACTGACTTCTTCGTTATTATCGAAGATAATGGAATCGGCATGTCGGAAGAAGAAACTGAAACCGCCTTCCAAAGCTTCGGCCAAATTGATGGCGGCTTAAACCGTAAATATGAAGGCACAGGCTTAGGCCTACCGCTCACCAAAAAATTGATGGACTTACATCATGGAGATATTACGGTGACAAGCGAGAAAGGTAAGGGAACGAAAGTGAAATTACACTTCTTAGCGAACCCAGTTTTCTTCCAAAAGATGGGTTCTGAAAGAACACGAAATGAGTCAACGCTTTAAAGGATAAATTATGCAGGATATTAAATCGACTTACGAAGAAACCATCCTTCTTATTGAACGCCTTCACCGTCAATTTCTCGATGTGGTGAAAAGCCACCTAGAATCACTTAAAATTGACGATATTAATAACGTGCAAACGCTCATTCTTTATAATATTGGCGAAGACCAGCTTACCATTGGCGAACTAACGCATCGCGGCTATTATCTAGGTTCCAACGTATCTTATAATGTGAAAAAACTCGTCGAGTCCGAATATCTCATTCAAGAGCAAGCCGTGCATGATAAACGCTCCAGCAAAGTACGCTTGTCGGAAAAAGGCTTGGCGCTCTATGCTACAATGGATGAATTTTACAATAAAACCTCGAGCACCCTTATCGAACGTCGTGTGCCTGCCGCAGATTTGCAGAAAACCAACGAGACCCTCATTCAGCTAGAGAGTTACTGGGCTAATTGTATTGTTGAAATGAACCGTAGTTTCTAATTTTTTGATTGTTTTATGGCAACTCATTGACAAACACCCCTTAAATGCGGATGATGGCCAGCAAATAACAAGGGGACTTCATTAATGAACTTTATTTTAAAAACCGCTGTTTTTCTTAGCTGTGCATTTTTACTAAGCGGCGTTTCAACGCAAGCTGAGGCGGCACGTAAGTTCATTACCATTGGTACAGCAGGTGTAACCGGCGTGTATTTCCCTGCGGGTGGCGCCATTTGCCGCCTCGTTAACCTTAAGCGTAAAGAGCATGGCATTAAATGCTCGGTCGAATCTACAGGTGGTTCTATCTATAACCTCAATTCCATCCGCCAAGGCGAGCTCGACCTTGGGGTTGCCCAGTCAGATTGGCAATATCATGCCTATAACGGCACTGGAAACTTTGAGCCTCAAGGTAAATTCGACAAACTCCGCTCAGTATTTGCAATGCATAGCGAGCCCTTCACGGTTGTAGCGCGTGTTGATTCTGGCATTAAAAACTTCACCGACCTTAAAGATAAACGCGTAAACATCGGTAACCCAGGTTCTGGTATGCGCGCAACGATGGAAGAAGTGATGAAAGCCTATGGCTGGAACCGCCAAAGTTTCGCCCTCGTATCCGAGCTAAAAGCATCCGAGCAAGGTCAAGCGCTTTGCGATAATAAGGTCGATGCAATTGTTTATGCCGCAGGTCACCCTAACGGTGCTATTCAAGAAGTTACCTCTACCTGTGATACAGTGATGATTGACGTAACAGGCGACCCAATCAGCAAGCTAGTTGATGGCAACCCTTTCTACAGCTATGCAGAAATTCCTGGTGGCATGTATAAAAATAACGCCAACCCAACGAAAACCTTTGGCGTAAAAGCCACTTTCGTATCTTCGGCTGATGTGGACTCTGAACTGATTTACCAAACAGTAAAAGCAGTGTTTGAACGCTTTGAAGATTTCAAAACGCTTCACCCTGTGTTCTCTATGCTTGAGCCAGTGAAAATGATTTTAGATGGCAACACAGCGCCTTTGCATGATGGCGCTCATCGTTACTTCACGGAATCTGGTCTATTGGCTAAAGCGAAAGCTGGCAACGTTAGTGCCGCCGATTCGATTGCCCCAATGCTAGAGATGAAACCCGCAAACGATAATAGCGCAGTTATTATTGAAGCGGAAAAAATCAAAGCCAAGGCTATCAAAGCAGTGACGCCTACTCCGTAAGCGTTCCCACTCCTACATTCTAATCATTAAGGACAGTCATGAGTCAGCTAGACCCAGAAGAAGCGCAGTTATTACTAGAACAAGATGGTGGTGGTCGCCAGCCAACAGGCTTTACTGCTAAACTGCTTTTATGGGTGGCCGTTGCTTGGGCGCTATTCCAACTTTGGGTGGCCTCGCCATTAGTGTATGAGCCGTTCTTTTATAAAACGCTCGGCATTCCTGTTTTAAACAGCAACCAATATCGTGCATGGCATTTGGGCTTTGCCTTATTCCTTGGCTTCCTCGCCTACCCTGCCAGAAAATCGTCACCACGACATTACGTTCCTGCACTCGATTGGATATTCGCTATCGTCGGCACTGCTGCGGCTATGTATTTATTCGTGTTCTATCAAGAGCTCGCTAATCGTTCTGGCCTGCCAAACCAAGGCGACCTCATCAGTGCCTGCATTGGTATGGGTTTATTACTTGAAGCCACTCGCCGCACGCTCGGCTGGCCGTTGGTCATATTAGCGGGAGTATTCCTCACCTATATTTTCGCAGGGCCTTTTATGCCCGAACTTATCTCGCATGGCGGGCAAAGCTTCAATAAAGTAGCCTCGCATATGTGGCTCACAACTGAAGGCGTGTTTGGTATCGCCCTTGGTGTGTCGGCCGATTTTGTATTCCTATTCGTTCTATTCGGTGCGCTGCTCGATAAAGCAGGTGCGGGTAATTACTTCATTAAATCGGCCTTTGCATTGCTTGGCCATTTACGTGGTGGGCCTGCCAAAGCTGCCGTATTAGCCTCAGGCTTTACCGGCTTAATTTCAGGTTCCTCTATCGCCAATGTGGTCACCACGGGTACTTTCACCATCCCGCTTATGAAGCGCGTTGGCTTCAGTTCCGAAAAAGCAGGCGCGGTTGAAGTGGCAGGTTCGGTTAACGGACAAATCATGCCACCTGTCATGGGTGCTGCCGCTTTCTTGATGATTGAATATGTAAATATTCCTTATGTTCAAGTGATTAAACATGCCTTTATTCCCGCGATTATTTCTTACATCGCCCTACTTTATATTGTGCATTTGGAAGCGCTAAAATCAGGCATCCCGCCGCTACCACGCCTGCATGAAACCACCATGAAAAAGCGTGCGATTGGTTGGGGTATTACGATTTCCTCGCTCGTTATTGTCTGTGCGGTTATTTATTACGCGCTGAATTTCATTAAAGGAATGGC
The DNA here is from genome assembly GCA_023301245.1 of Rickettsiales bacterium. Taxonomy (GTDB): domain Bacteria; phylum Pseudomonadota; class Alphaproteobacteria; order Rickettsiales; family JALZUV01; genus JALZUV01. The sequence goes on along the minus strand of JALZUV010000191.1, from coordinate 5,162 downwards.
AGGCGATAATGCGATATGGATTATTGCGGCACTCGTGTTTGGCTCTTATGCCATGTTGCTAAAAATGACCACGCGCTATCCGGAACTTGAGCTAGACGACCCTGATAATCCATCCGTTACGCTGCCTGATGCAAAACCAACTCTCATGAGTGGCCTACACTTTTTACTACCGCTAGTCGTACTCATTTGGAGCTTGATGATTGAACGTCTATCACCAGGCCTATCGGCCTTTTACGCGAGTGTAATGATGGTGTTTATTCTGCTAACTCAACGCCCACTTATTGCCTTCTTCCGTAAAACAGAAAATTATGGCACCGCCATAAAAGCGGGCTTTGCCGATTTACGCGATGGGCTCGAAATGGGCGCACGCAACATGGTGGGAATCGCCATTGCCACCGCTGCCGCAGGTATTATCGTGGGTGCGGTAACCCTCACCGGTGTCGCCACCATCATGCCGACAATTGTCGATGCATTGGCAGGTGATTCACTCATCATGGTGCTTATTCTCACCGCCATTATTTGCCTCATCCTCGGCATGGGTTTACCCACGACTGCAAACTATATTGTAGTTTCCAGCATTATGGTTGGGGTGATACAAACACTTGGGGCTAAGCATGGTCTCATTGTACCGCTCATCGGTATTCATCTCTTCGTATTTTACTTCGGTATTATGGCCGATGTTACTCCGCCCGTTGGCCTCGCCTCCTTTGCCGCTGCTGCCGTATCAGGCGGCGACCCGATTAAAACGGGTATACAAGCCTTCTGGTATTCTATTCGTACCGCAATCTTGCCCTTCATCTTCCTATTCAACACTGATATTCTCTTAATTGGAGTCGATACTATAGCGCACGGGCTATGGGTATTTACCTATGCTACAATTGCCATCTTGCTGCTTACCGCCGTATTACAAGGCTATTATATAGTTCGTAGTAAATTATGGGAATCACTGGCGTTATTGCTTGTATCCATCACCTTATTCCGCCCTGGATTATGGATTGATATGATCTACCCACCTTACGATTACATTGCTCCTATTACGATTTCAGACTCTATCGGCAACCTGCCAGATGATGCAGAACTTCGCGTTAAAATTAAGGGTGAAGATGCTATTGGCGAACCTATCGAGCATTATATTTTACTACCAATGGGCAAGAAAACTGCTGATGGCGAAAGCCGCCTTGCGCAATTAGGTGTAACCTTAATGTACGAAGATGAAGCTGTTATTGTTGAAGAAACTGCCTTTAATGGCCCCGCTGAAAAAGCAGGAATGTTTATGGATAATCAGTTGCTTGAAGTGGGTATACCACAGGCTCAACCTGCACGACAATGGCCGTATATCCCTGCATTCTTACTGCTAGGGCTTATCACGTGGATTCAAATGAAACGCTCTAAGGATGGCGATGGTGTGGCAGTTGCGAAAGCGGCTTAAGCACGATGTTGCGAGCCAAGGTTTTGAGAATTATTCATCTCAACAACCTTCGCTTGCCGACCTTCATTTAACTTGCCTACTTCTGCAGCCTTATCGACAATATTAGCGCTGGCTGCGCCAATGCGTGGGTTGCTCATTGTGTTATGTAAATTCTTCACCGCTGCTTGCGCATATGATTTTACTTCAGGGGCAGCACGATGACCAACCCCTTGAAGGCGGGACATTTCTTCCATCGCCACTTCAACATCGCGTATTAAATCTGCCTCATTATCTTGCGAGATTTTCTTATATTCTTGCGGCAATTGATTGTAAGCCGCTTGCAACTCTTTGCGCTCTTCAGGGCTGCTATTATCTAACGCATGGAGCATGCTAAAATGCCCTAATTTGCCTAATGCAATACGTGCGCGTTCAAAGGTTGAATCTTGCCCAATTGAAGGGTCGCGCTTTAGTAAATCTTGATAGAGGTGTAAATAATTCTCGGCCAAACCATTCGCCAAATTGGCACGTTCAAGATCTTGGCGTTTATGATCTACCCCCTCATGTACACGCTTGGAACGACTTGCCGTAATATCGCGTAACTTACGTAAAATCTCGCGGCCTAACTCTACTGATTCTTCACGCTGCTCGCCATTCATCGCTTGAATATTTTCAGTAACCAGCCCTGTTTTCAACTTTGCGGCAATGCCTTCGGTGGCCAATGCTTTCATGCATAAAGTTGGGCCACAGTTTTCAATACCCATTTCGCCCTCACGCTCATCGTTAAATTCTATCTGCTTCATATCTCGTTGACTAAAAACAGATTCTTCAGGGGGCGGTAATTCCCAATCGTAGCGATTAGCCTTGCCCATCATCCATTTAATAGGGTTCAAATTTAAAGATTCTTGTTTGTTATAAAGCATCTTATAGAGATCTTGCGCGCCAGAATCCTTCTCACCATATTTACCAAAACGCTTGATGCTCAAATCGCTTTCTGAAAAATTCAATGTGGCTACATTATAAACCCACTGAAAACGCGATTGCCATTTAAGCTCATGGCCAATTTTTTGAGAAATTTCCTTAATTTTTATAACCTTAGCCACATCGTTAGGGTCGCTAGCATTATATTCACCATCGGGAAAATACTGCGTGTAAAGTGCATTACGCAAGATTGCAACATTCTGTCTTAACGGCTCATAGGCCTTATAATATTGGTTGGAAGCATTATCAATTGCCTCGTGGCGGCGGTCATCTTTTAAGTAATCGCTAATTTCCCAGTCAAATAATTTATACTTATTTGCATCATAGCTAAGGTTGTGGGCTTTATCTCTCACAAGATTTGCATGGCTAGAATATGATATGCGCTTTTCACCTGTGATGTGGTCAAGCATCGCTTCAGGAATTTTCATATCCCCTATATCATCACTTAAATTGGCAGACTTAACGACACCCCCACGATAGGTACGATTCTCTTCAAGCTGCAGCTCTTCATCATCATGAAAAGCATCGCCAAAGTCATCGTCTAGCTCTTGCGAGGCATAGGCGCCGAAAGAATCCTCGCCCTCAAACTCGCCGGGGCGGGAGCCCAGTCTTATGCCATCATAATCACTACCATCATAAGCCGCCATCTAATTACTATATACCCTGCTCAGCACTAGCTTCGACTTGCGGAGTTTCCGCTGCCCCTTCGCCTTCTGCCGCACTACCTAGCGCATACATGCAAAGTTCTTCAAAGCTCACGTTATTTTCTATCGCAATTTTATGCAGCTTATCAAAGCTATCCATTACTTCTTTAGGGATAGAGCCACCGCGTTCAGTCGATAACCAATTTTGCTGATTGGCTAGCGGATGACGGTCATCGCGTGGTTCGCCCACATACAAATCGAATGGCACTTTTTGGCCATTAAAATCACAAGGAATTTTGAATTTTTTCATGCACTTACTCTTTTCGTTACTCTTCTATAGATTAAGAGTACCAACAAAAGGTTACAGAAATATGACCAAAACCCCATTAAATGAGGTTATTTTACAATTATCGTGAGTGTTTAAAGGTCGATTTTTCGTTCAGAAGCGATGTCTGAATAGCGACGCTTAGCTGTTGCGAAGTTATTTGCGTAAGATTTCGGCTTAAATTTACGCTCATTTCCATCTGCGATATCCCAAGCCAAGCCTTTGCTTTCGCAATATTTAATTGCTTCTTCTTCGCTTTTAAACGACAGCTTTAATTGGCGTGTCGTATCGGTACTGCCAATCCAACCCATGGTCGGATCAACAAATTTACCATCGTGGTTGCGGATTTCCACCTTCCACTGTTTCATATTCTTAGTGCCCGACTGCATAGCAGATTTGGCAGGACGATAAATAAGCGCTTCACGTTTCATAGGTTTTTCATAGCATATCGCACGATATAATCCACAAATTCTAACGTTTCTTCTTCCCCTTATGGAATTTTTTCTTTCCCTTAGTATCGTTACGGCGGCGTTTGGGTGGGCGGCTGGTGGGAATGAAATCCATTTCGGGTGGTGCATCAGCCTCCACGAGGTCAAAACTTAGGGAACCCATTTGGACATCGGCCTGCTTAAGTTTAATAATGAGGCGCTGACCTAATTGGAAGCGCTCGCCTTTGTCGCGGCCTATCAAGCAATGTAACTTCTCTTCTAGCACGTAATAATCACGCCCTAAGTCGCTTACGCGAATAAGGCCACTTGCGCCTGTTTCGCTTAAGGTCACAAACACGCCGTAATTGCCGACACCTGTAATGAATCCTTCAAATTTCGCATCGCCACTATCGGCCATGAAGGCGGTGATAAAGCGATCACGCGCTTCGCGTTCGGCCAGCATCGAACGGCGTTCGGTGGTCGATATATGATCGGCCATTGAGGCTAAAATTTCGCCTTCAGGCCCCACACGACTTTTCTTTTCGCCTTCCAAAAATCCGCAAAGCGCACGATGCGTAATCAAATCTGAATAGCGGCGGATGGGGGAGGTAAAATGCGAATAATGCGTTAAACCCAACCCAAAATGTCCCAGATTATTCGGCAAGTAAAGCGCCTGCATTTGACTGCGTAAAATAGCACCACTTAGCAGCGCTTCCATCGGCGTGCCGCGTGCTTTGCCCAGTAGTTTGTTAAAATCTTTAACCGTAGGCGTAGGGCTAAGCGAAAACCCCATGCTTTTGAGGAAGTGTTTCACCTCGCCCACCTTATCGTCGCTCGGCGGCTCATGCACGCGGTACACGCCTGCCAATTGATGTTTCTCTAGCGTGATGGCGGCGGCGATATTGGCCGTCACCATACATTCTTCAATCAGCTTATGGCTATCAAGGCGCATGCGTTTTTCAACCTTCGCAACCCCGCCATCATCGCCAATGACGATATTATATTCAGGTAAATCCAGTTCCATCGCGCCACGTTCTGCGCGCGATTTTAGCAAGGTAATATAAGCGCCGTAAAGGTTGGTAAGCTGCGGCAGCATTTCGCCTTTCTTCGCATTAAACTGCGCTTGCGCTTGCTCGTAAGTCAACCGTGCGTGCGAGCGCATAATGCCGCGCACAAATTGATGATTGGTTAGCTTGCCATCCGCATCAATATAGAGATGCACAGCGAGGCAATAGCGGTCAACATCAGGGTTGAGCGAACAAAGACCATTCGATAGCGCCTCGGGCAACATCGGCACGACACGGTCAGGGAAATAGGTGGAGTTCCCACGTTTCAGCGCCTCTTTATCGAGCACCGAATCGGGCGTTACGTAATGCGCT
>JALZUV010000190.1 GCA_023301245.1 Rickettsiales bacterium | reverse complement strand
GGTGGCGTTTGGGTCGGCCTTGTTAAGCTGAGTGGCGACTCGTTCCAGAAGTTTGGTCTCCGCGTTATTGGGATAGAGCTGGGTGAATTTTTCCCATTCCTTCGGCTGGGTGTCTTGGATGAAGCCGATGAGGTCTTCCTCATAAAGGGCGAGGTCACGGTTGTATCCCTCTGGCTTGCCAAGGAGCCAACCTGCGGAGAGCATTTGGGCAATGATCTCGTCTTGGAAGGTGCGTTCGTTTGTTTGGTCGCTCATGTTGGTAGAAAAATTTGATAGGAAAGTATCGGATGAAGAAGCACTCTATTCGGCACCTTTCGTAGGAATGAGTTCACTGATATGGGCGGCTGAATACCAAAAATTATAGAGTTTGACCATGCGCTGCTGCGTGGCTTCAGCAAAGGCTCTCGCCTTCTCGGCTTGCTCGATCACTTGATGATGAGCATCGAAGGCTTTCACAGCTTCAGGCTCGATCAAAGCGTCGGTTAAGAATTCAGGATACTGGGCAGCCTTGTCCGACAATGACTTGTTTCCATACGAGCGGTTATCCTCGAAAGGGCATGCCCAGAAATTCCCAATAGAATCGACCCACTCTTTGCAAAATCTTTTGTAGGGGACGTCTTTACTGCGACTATTTCGCACGCAGCTTTGTGCTAAGATGTGGTCATCATCCCACGGCCTATTGTGATCTTCCCATAGCTCTGAATCGGCTTGGTCATACGTGGCGAAGCGTTCGCAGAGGAAGTGCCTTTGGGCGTAGAGAAGGAGAGCTTTGTTTCCGTTGACTCTAGCGAAAAAATGCCACCACTTGGCTTCACGCACACGTGTTTTCTCCTCACTTTCCCGGGTAACCAAGCAGCCCCAGTGGTTCCATGCTTTCAGTGCTTCAGATGACAGTGTGTCGTCGCTGAAGTCCTGCAATTCTCTCTCAAAGTCTTGAGGTGAATGGATAGGGCACAACTGCTGGCTTTCCAGCGCGGCAGCAAGTCCTACCTGTAATGTCTCAAGGGACAGGTGTGCCTTGGTATGATTGTAAACTGCGTCGGCGGCGGACTTGTAATCGAACCATTCCAAGAGAGTTACTAAGCCGGGTAAAAACTTCTCCATCGCCTTTAGCTCGCCCGGCTGATTCCTATTCCATGTCAGAAGTAGTAGGAAAATATTGTTATTGGATTGGGCGATCCTGGTCAGGAGAAATGCCGGTATGCCGTTTGGTTTAGTTTCCTTGTCGTAAAGTAGTAATCGGTCGATTTCAGCGCAGTGCTTTCCGAGGTCACCGTTTGGCCCCAAGTAGTCAGTGATCCTTTTGAACTCTGTATCGTTCTTTTTAGCCAGCCGCCGAAGACCTGTTACATTGAGTCCTCCGTGGAATTTATCCTCTCCGCTTCCACTAAGTGTGGACCGCACAGCGATATGGACGAGACGCGAAGGAGCCATCCGGAGAGGTTTGATCGCCTCTATTGTGTTCGCTACCTCAGGGTAGTATGCCTTGATCATTGAAAACGTCAGCTCTTCGGGGCTCAGGGCAGATCCTTGTGTGTTCAGTCGGTGGAATAGATGAGCGATATTGGTGATATCCCCAGCGTCCTGGTCCTCTCCATTGTCCATGGGTATTTCCTCGCGAGTCGCTTCCATGAGGTTTGGCACTTTCAGTAAGACGATGCGAGCTTCTTTGGCTCTCTGTAAGCCGAGCCAAAGGTGGTTAAAGTCTCGTGTGATCCATTGCTCGTCCGAGATTTCTTCCAGAGCTTTACTAGCCCAGGGTGCTGATATGCCTTCTAAGAAATCCTTGAGCTTATTCAGGAAGCCTTGTTTTGAGATGGCACTGGCTGCTGATCTCATTAGGTAACCCAGAGGCACGGGGGAGTGAGCGAGATGCGGCTGCATCTCTTCCGGTTGTGGCCACGCTCCCGGCTCAAGAGTCTTTGTAGCAGATTTTACAGCCTCTCTGCGCTGATGAGCTGAGAGCAGATCACACTTGTCGTTTTTGCTAAATCCCCATGGGTGGGATCGCTTTGTGATGCGGAATAGATGCTGCCGGGTGCTTCCACTTGGAAATCCCTTGGGTGATAAATCGAGCCACAAAATATCCGGACGAGGATCGTCCAGGGGGCTGGCGAAGTTCGGAATATCGAAGCCTAAAGAAATCGCATGGCAGCGTTGCTGACCGTCCAGGAGATGGTGGTTGATTCCTTCAGATATCTCGTTTCTCTCCTGCTTTGCGTCGTGATCGCAAGCCACGAGGCAGCCGATTGGGAACCCTCGGAAAATAGAGTCCCACAGAAGCTCGATCTGTGAGGATTTCCAGACCAGCCCACGTTGTAGGGCTGGGATCGTAGCCTTCACTTCCGTCGTGTTTTGGATCTCCTCGATACGCCAAGACGCAATGGAGGCGAGGTCCAACGATTTAGTTCTTTCTTCCATGATGGCTATTCACTGTCGTCTTTGGCCGCAGATGGTTCCCAATCGCGGACGTCGATCTTGCCGGTGACGGCGGCGGAGATGAGGGCGGTGCGGCGTTCTTGGAGGAGGGTGATTTGGGTGTCTGCGACTTGTGTTAGTTTGTCAAATTGATCGGATCTTTGGTCCAGATAGCTAACGATTTCGTCCTGCTCGGCGAGCGGAGGTCGAGCTGTGTGAAAAGAGTAGAAATCCTCAACTCGAAACGATGGCTGCATGTGATCGGGGATCATTCCTCTCTCTCTCTCAAACGATGGTTGGAAATGGTAGAAGCAGAAGCGTGTCCGAAATAGAGTGTTGTCCGGCCTCATGATCATGCAGTTTTGCGAGAGGCTAAATTTGCCAACCAGATGGGACAGGCTCATAGCCTTTGCCCCGACTGTTGTCGAAAAAAGCACACCCTCTTCCCCCGCATCAAATTCATACCAGTCTATTTCCCCCATCACACCATGGTTCTCAGTCTGGCCGCTGTAAACGGGATATGGTCCAGGGTGACTGTTGCAATACTCCTTCGTTAGCATCTGGCCACTGCTTCCTTTCGTTGCTCGACAAAACCAACTTAGACCAGAAACAACCCAATGTTCCGGGACTTGGCCGAGCCATTCGATGCCGGAGTCTTTGAGGGGGGCTTGGGGATTTAAGCCTTTGGTGACGGCGTGGCTGATGACGGCCT
>JALZUV010000189.1 GCA_023301245.1 Rickettsiales bacterium | reverse complement strand
TTATGAATTAGCTCATAAGCTGCTATAACCTCGTGACCTGCCACTACCGGCCGCTTGATGATAAGCCCAAGCTGGCTTAGGCGTTTTAGCCTCCGGTACATGTTGCACACTGACTTTTCTTGCCCCCACACGGATACATGGATCTGCGCAATTGAGCTTATCCGAAACCTAAGAAGGTGCATTAAAATCCTAAGATCTCTTGGTGTGATGATTTTTCTGGATCTGGGTATCTGGCAGATACCCAGATCTTTCCATTCCAAAAAATCTTTGGATGACTGGCTTGATTCATTTGAGTTCACTAAAATCTCCTGTTCGCCTTTTCCAAAGCAGACGCTGCTCGAGAAGGGGCCTTGTTAGCTGTTTAAACAATTTAGTTTGTTGGGCAGGTTCATTTGCCACCATGGTTTTTAAAGACGCTCAGAAGGACACTAAGACAGCGCCTGAGGACTCAAGCCTTTGAACCCAGAAGGTCTTGGTTTGAAAAATTAAAATGGTGGTGACAAAGAAATGAAGGTTGGGCGAGTTCTAAAATGTTCTCCTCTCACCCTATAGGTGAAAGCGTAAGGTATGCAGGTGTTTGAGGGGCAGTAAGGGCAGCCCTATACGCAGACGCTTTTGCAGGTGTTTTGTCAGGCTGTTTGTACACAAATCACGCAAAACCACTTCAATACAAGGGCAAAAATTGCCAGAAACAAGAATCTGATTTTTTTTATTCCTACTAATTTTAGAATGTTAAGTTTGGAAATAGAAGAATTCGAAGTTGCTGATGCTAGTCGGGCGACATTTTGCTCTCAAAACGACCAATACGTCTTTTAGCTACTCAAAACTTATGGCGAGCTCTGATTTGGAAAGCTTTGCTTAATGGTTTTCAACTTAAAGAACCAGCTGCAATCACAAGCAAAAATTCATTTCAAACCTGCCAAGGGGGCTGCGTTTTTGTCTGCGTAAACACCTGCAACAGGGCTGCATTTATGGCTGCCCTTACTACCCCTTAAACACCTGCAGCCTGCTATTTGGTTGAAGACCTAGTTTTACCTTGCGCAACAGTTTGCTACGTTGCCTGACAGGCGAGAATGGCCAATAGCACGTTTAATAATAAGTTAAAATAAAGCGTTACGTATTTGTAAAAATTTATTTTCGAGCCAATTTTCATGCTTTTAAAAGCACTGAAACCACCTTATTCACATAGGCTAAGAGAGTCTCTTTTGGTGAGAAGTGAAATCGACAAAAATCGGAAGATTTTTTTGCTTTCTAGGTTACGGGTCATATCTAACACGATGAGTTACACCATCAAGCGTTAACTGAAACTCTTCCCCAGAGAATGAAATAGCTGGGATTTTTCTTTTTTCACCACACAAAATTTCCATTTGATTTACGGTAGTCAATACAGCACCCTTTCTAAGGCTTATCTCTCCAGCTTTGCTAATAAACGACCCACCTTCTTCTAAGACAAATCGGCCGCTGCTGTAGGTGTCACAGTTAAATTTAAATGGAATTGACCTTGATGTGGAGGGAAGTTTAAACCAAAGGAGCTCATTGCTTGCATTTGAGTGCTTTACACTAACCATTCGATTCTCAAGGTCGATATGAGCTTTACAGAGAGATGTGCCATACTGCGAAACTGGGCATAACTGAAAAGTTCTTTTGTCCTTACTTTGAGCAAGAGAACCATAGGTTGCTCGAATCCAATAACTCAAAGTTTCATTGCCTTCTTTGCCAAAATCAAATGCATATACTTCTGATAAAGTCTCTGGGCTTTTAGGTAAAATTTCGATAAAACCCGGAGCACTGATTTTTTTAAAGTCTAACGATTTTCTTTGTAGCTTCAAAATTTCATCGTCAGTCTGATAGTACAGTTCACATTGGTCATAGAGGTCCGTCTTTTCGACAAACCTGCAACCCAATAGTAATTTATGGTTTGTTGGTAATCTAAGAGTAGATTCTTCAAAAAAATGATTGCTGAGATTTATCTCATCGTCAGTACCGAATTTTACAAATACGTCTTTTAGCTTTGAATTATTTTTTGTTGCAATACGGCACGACGAAGTTACCAGAACAAAGCTAATCAAAAAGCAATAAGCTAAAATATTCACAATCTACCTCATAAAAAAATCAGATCATTTACAACTATACCACAACCGTATACTTTATTTAAATAGGGCGCGCGGGCCTTTATGCATGGCGTTGCCATTTCAGTGGTTTGGTATAATCAATTTTTTTTGGATATTACCAAACTTTCTTCTAATGCTATGCGCCCGCCTAAAGAACATTTCAGAGCATGTTTACTCAGTTTGAAACATTGGGTGTTTTGACAACAGAGTGTTCATGGCGATGGGTTTTAGAACCGTCAACCTAATTAGCAAATTCGTTAAAAATTTTGATTTGTTCTTTTGAAAAACATTCACCCTCATCGTCTAGGGTAATTTCGATTGCTTTTGTGCTTTTCAACAACTCAAAAAATTTAGTCACAGCTTCTATAGTCCAATCTGAGCTAGGTTCAAAATTCAATAATAATGTGTTGTCCGCAAAAATCCCTAACCCGAGATGAGGGACTTTTTCTCCAAATATGACTTTAAGTTGCATTCCGTTATTAGCTTTTAAATTTTCTTTGATTTTTTCAAGCAATTCTGTTTTTGAGTAATCACCAGCAACTGTGACTTTTTTACTAACTGCATCCCAAATGTGGCTATTTATACCAACTTCACAAACACCTATCAGCCCTGTTATTGCTTGATAATGCTGAGCATTGTCTTCGAATCTCAAGGTAATCTCAGGTAAACTGCCATCAGGAGTAGCCATAAATTTTTGAATTTTTATAATCGACATATGAACTCCTTTTTAAGGGCTTTTAAGATACCAAACATATCAAATCTTCAAAAGCGTAGAGATCTTTAACCATAGTACTCCAATTTTCTTCTTTGCAACAAGTGCCCACCCACTGCGGAAAAGCAGGTAAATGTAAGCGCGTTCTACTCTGCGCCCCAACCCTAACGAACCTGCAGCCTCCGTTTGCATTACGGCCCATTGAGCCCCCTACTAAGCTTGCTCAGTGGAGTAAAACCCTTGCGTATCTTGCCGATGCTCTCTGCTTTTATTTTTTCTGCCATTTCAATCGTAAACTGCCCTGCTCCGTACAGCAGAACGGCCGTCACCAAAAACCTATAAACTAGACCAACCACACTTACCTCCTCTGGATTCCGATAGGCCTTCTTTGAATACCCAGAAAATCTAAGCGACTTAGAACCGTGGTTTTAGAAACTCCCAGCTCTAAGGCAACTTTTCTGGTAGACAGACCTTGCTCGATATAAAGTTTTCTTATCGCCTCGCTACAGACAGATTGTCTTCCCCAACGCGCAGCAACCTTGTAAGCCACCGCTATTGGTTCGTGTAGTATGTCACTGCCCCCACCATTTCTGTACATATACAAAAAGCGTCCTCCCACATAGCCACGCCTTTGTTTTTCAAGTCAATTACACTCCATAATATGGCTCCTCGCGAATGCTCATTGGCCCCACACAAGCCCCTCGACTCTCAACAATTGCACAATCAGAGTCGATAGTTTTAAACCACTTAAAAACCAGTCGCCCCCTTTTTCTCACCAGCTTTAACTTGCCATTGAATATCTCCGCGCACTCCTTTGCAATGGTTGACCAATACCATTGGCACGCAAGGCAACCAGACACAAAGATGCACCTAACATATTGTTAATACCTATGAATCCAGGATACGAGTAAAAAAAAACCGAAATATTACCGAGAAGAAACCTTGTGCGCAAACCTATACAAACGATTAATTTTAAGTGGTTTCACGAAACACACCAAAACCTAAAGCATGAATGGGGGCCAAATTGAAGCTAGCTGACGAATCCTTAGAAAAATATATTGAGCGCCTCCGCGATGCCAGCTTTAGGTCACTTTTTTTAAATGCAATACCAGGCAGACGAC
>JALZUV010000188.1 GCA_023301245.1 Rickettsiales bacterium | reverse complement strand
GGTGTGTGTTCTGCCGTCCCTGTCTTGAGTTTTGTTTCTCTCTGTAGGGGGTTGTCGCAATCCGTCCCCCTAACCTTTCGGGGTGTGTACGGGGGGGGCTTTGCGCTGTTATCGCAAATAATTAGATCCGTATATAACACGTTTTTTAAATTTGTTGCGGAGATTCTTCATTTTTTTAGTTGCCAAGGTATGTGCATACCACCCCCATAAAAAACGTGTGCAGCGGACAGAGAGCAGCGAAGGACGTAGAGGCTACTGCTTTTGTAGGGCGGACATGCGCCGCGCCTAGCGATTTGTCGGAGCGCACGGGGCTGGGCTGTGGCCGCTGCTGGCTGTAGAGATACGAGGAGAGTCGATCCATCCCCAGGTGTGTTTCTTGCTGGACTGTTCGTACGAGTGGCTGCGTGCCTGCAAATCAACAGCTGGCTGAGATGCCTTCTGACAACTTTGATGAGTACTTAAAGCAGTATAGACTATTATTACTGAACGCACGAGTAGTGGGTTTTTGGTTTGAGCGTTTTCACAAGCCCATCCATGCATAACTGCCATTAGCTACCCGTGATGTATACAGCCAGCCCCGCTATGCACCACCCCAACTCGGGCGAGTACCCCTTACCCTCCATCGGGTACGGTAGACGCGGCCATGGCGCCAATCGCCGCTTGCTGTGATGCTGTCAGCAACACAACAGGTCGGTCATGATTATTTTTTCAAATTTCCAAGGGTTTTTTGCCTCGTCCCGCTATTTCTCATTTGTTTTGTTTGCATACATACATACACTGCCAGGTATACTACTTACCAGGCCTATTTCGACCGATACATACAGACTTCCTATGTTACCCTCGTATCCAACTATGCATGTATGTACAGAGCACAGGCACCGGCGGAGCCTTGCCGCCCCGCCAGGCTTGAGCTGGTGAAGCCGCCCAATCAGCAGATGATACTTGGTACTGTTTTTGAACGCGGGTGAGGCCCGTCATGGCCTCATCCAAATGATAATAAACAGTCTAGACTACGTATGTATGTAATACCTACACAGCAACAAAGTATATTATACCCGGTATATACATATAATACGTAATAATTCGCCAACAAACAGTTGTTCGCGTCTATTTTTTTCAGGGCCTGTTGATCATTTTCACAACGAACCTCTTAGCTCGTTGAGGCGGGGTCTATGGAGTGTGTTACAGAGCCCACACACCCCTACATTACTGCTGGCAGAGGTGCACGTCGTGCTCTGCCTGCCTCTTGTCGTGTTAGGTTCGAGACGGACTCGGCCTCGTCCCAGGACACTCAGAGCAAGCAGATGATACCTCGCGGGGATTTAATCAGCGAAGTTTCATATAATAGTAATAATACGTGAGAACTAATATTCTTGTATTTATTTATTATGCGTACCAGGGGGTAAAAAAATCAGTCCCGAGAGAGGCCTTCTTCGCTTTTGCGTTCTACCCAACATACTACGGGGGAGCAGCACCTTGGCAGGCTCGTGCAAGGCTTCTGAGCGCCACTGACCAAGCTGTTTCCTTCCCGTGATGCCATGGGGTATAGGCACTACGGGCTGCGGGCCGCTGCTGCTGCAGCATGGGGACCCTCTTGCCTCTTTTTGTCGGCCGGGACATTGGCCCCAAAAAAGACGATTCCTACAGTGTCTCGGAACGTATATATGAACGCGTGCGTATAATAGCATACCTGGTATTATTAATAAGTATACTGGCTCTGAGTATATATATAAAGTCAGAACAGCAGTGCAGCAGGCAGGACAAAAACTAAGCTGTTGTCGTATTTACGTGCTCGTTTAGAGCCGAGAGGCGGTGCGTACTACTTGTGGCGCCCGGACGCCTGGTGGGTTGGGAACACGTCCCAGAGCGGTGCCTTCCCTCCTCCCGCCGCGCGCTCCCTAGCGAGCGCGGAGGGGTGGCGAAAGTGTTGACATCTATCTGGAGTGACAAGTTTACACTAATAATAGCCGTCGTATTTTTTTACGGCGGAATGCTGGATAATTTTCACCTATTTTCAGGCCCCAGCCAGACCTCATGCCTTCTTTTTTCTGAACCAGAAAAAAACTCCAGTTCTTCGACAGCCTTGTAAATGGGCGGATCGCCCCCGATATGGCCCATTCCTTCGCTGTTAGCATGGCGTGGGTACAGACCACGCTGGTGGGGGTGAGACCGACCCGCCGCGCGCTCTCTAGCGACAGCGGGGCGGTGGAGAGTGTTTCGATCTGGAGTGGCAATTTACAATAAACGTTTTTCCTGCAGAATTCGGAATTCATACCATTTATGTATACGCCCAAGAATTTCGGCCCTTGTTTTTCTGAATCGGGATAAAAATGGTATCCAGTTGTTTAACAGCCTCGTAACCGGCCGGGTCGCCCCCGATTTGGCCCATTCTTTCGCTATTAGCATAGGGTGGGCACAACTCACGCTGCTGGTGCGTTCCCTACAACCGCCGTGCGCTCCCTAGCGAGCGCGGAGAAGCGGCGAGTGCTGACATTTGGAGTGACAATTTACAACAACCGCCGTTTATTTTTACGGCGGAATACTGGATGATTTTCACTTATTTGCAGGCCCCAGACCTCGGCCTTCTTTTTTCTGAACCATGCAAAAACTCCAGTTCTTCGACAGCCTTGTAAATGGGCGGATCGCCCCCGATATGGCCCATTCCTGCGCTGTTAGCATGGCGTGGGTACAG
>JALZUV010000187.1 GCA_023301245.1 Rickettsiales bacterium | reverse complement strand
TCTTGCATTAAAACACGGGCAGGGCGGTAAGCAATTTCGCGAGGGTTTTTCGCGTTCTTCACCCAATCGGTAAAGGCTTGAATATCTTCTTTAACAACCGAGCGACCATCTTCATAGCGAAGTAGGTTCTCAAGTAGAATTTTAAGCGAGTAGGGCAGACGCGAAATATCTACGCCCAATTCAGCCTCAGCAGCTTTTAGATCATAATAATGGTAGGTCTTACCGCTTGATTTGAGTGTTTTGGCGGTATTGAAGCTATTTTGGCTTTGCATATGAAATTCTCCTGTTGTTGTGAAGAGTTTTTAGCAGCAAAGCCTTAACGTCAAGTTAAACAGTCCGATATCTGCTTTACTAGCTCATCCATCAGTTTGAAGTATTGCTTACTTCCCGCAACATGCTTGCTGCCAATTAAATCTACATGGATAAGTTGATGGCCATATTGCTTGGCTATCCGCTGCATTTTTGTGTTTTTTCCATGAGTCACTACGAGGCAGCTTTTCGTTGCATCTTTTGGCATATCTTTAAAGGTCGCACCTTTAACGCCAAACTGCTCCACAAATGGAGCGCCCACAATATTATCAAACCAAACTGTGCGGCCTTTGTGTGGAGCGAAGGTTTTTAGATAAACATTCGAGCGTTCAATAAACTTATCCATAATAGGTTGCGGGATTTTAAACAGCTTCTTCGCTTCAGCGCTTTTGGCATATTCTTCGCTCTTCACCTTATCGCTGCGGTATGAAAAGAGAATCGACTTTAACATCGAGAGAGCAAGCTTCATATCGAGCCATGCATGCGAATATTTCGTGGCATCTTCTGGCTTAAAGGCAATAGGCGGGAAATATTTTAACGGTGATTTTTCGACATGTTTTTGCAGAAAAGTTTCAATTTGTTCGCTCGCATAAAAGACGATAGAAGCCTGTTCTAGCATCTTCGCTTGCGAGGGCTTGAGCGAAAAATGATGTGGGTCAACCGCGCCATCAAGCAGTAATTTAGGCGCGGGCAGTTTCAGCGCCTCTGTTGCCATCTGCACTAGGGAATGCACGGGCTTAATCGTGGCGACAGCATTCTTTTGAGCGCCAGCAGAAAATGCAGAAACACTAAAAAAAAGCGATGCTATAAAGCTAAATAATGCTACATAGTTTGTCATGAGTCCAAGCCCCTTTCCCTCGTTACCTGAAAAGCCTAAGGCGGATACCTTAATTGAGGCATCGTCGCTTAGCAAGCAATTGCAAGGCCGGCAAGTTTTGGGCAAGGTTGATTTCACCATTGCGCGCAATGAGATTGTGACGCTGATTGGCCCCAACGGCTGCGGAAAAACGACATTATTACGGGTGCTGTTAGGTTTAACCCGCGCCGATAGCGGGCGTATTCGTCGCCGTAAAGGTTTGCGTATTGGCTATGTGCCGCAAAATATTGGCTTTACGGCTAGCTTGCCGATGACGGCTCGGTACTTTCTAAGGCTTGCCGCGCATAAATCGGCCAACCCCAGTAAAATTATTGAGCTCACTAAAATTGAGCCGCTATTAGAAAGCCAAATGATTGCGCTTTCGGGTGGCGAATTGCAGCGTGTATTGCTCGCGCAAGCACTATTGGCTAAACCTGAATTATTGGTTCTAGATGAGCCCGTGCAGGGAGTTGATTTTGGTGGTCAGGCGGAGCTTTATCGCCTTATTCGCGATGCTAGTAAGGCCTTCGATTGCGCCGTGTTAATGGTCAGCCACGATTTACACTTAGTGATGGCCGATACAGATAGGGTGCTTTGCCTCAATGGTCATATATGCTGTTCTGGCACGCCGCAAAGCGTGAGCCAAGACCCTGCGTTTGTGAAGCTATTTGGCGCTGATGTTGCGCGTCAAATTGCCTTCTACGTTCATCATCACGACCATCAGCATGGTATGGATGGCGAAATTATTGAGAAAATTCACGTACCGCATGGCGAGGCAGGCCACCAATGTTAGAATATGAGTTTTTCATTCACGCATTGCTCGCAGGTGCTATGTTAGCGCTAGCGACTGCGCCGCTTGGCTGTTTTGTAGTTTGGCGAAAAATGGCTTATTATGGCGATGCTCTCGCGCATTCTGCTTTGCTCGGCGTAGTGATGGGCTTGCTTTGGGAAATCCCGCTCATACTCGCCATTGTGCCAATCGCAGTGAGTATTGCTCTGGTGCTGGGTTTCGCCAGCGAGAAAAGCCGTTTATCATCCGACACGATGCTAGGCATTATCGCCCACGGTGGTTTAGCCCTTGGTGTCACCGTTATGGCGATGACTCCAAATTTACAGGTCGATTTAATGGCCTATTTATTCGGCGATATTCTCGCCGTCACTTCGGATGATTTAATAGTCATCTATCTGCTAGCAACCACCGTACTTATCGCTCTTTGGCTGCGCTGGCGTGCACTTATCCTCATTACATTGAATGAGGATATGGCAAAAGTACAAGGGGTAAATGTTCGCCAAAATCGCATTTTGTTGATGCTACTAATTGCCCTCACAGTAGCAATTAGCATTAAACTGGTTGGTCTATTGCTTATTACCTCGCTATTGATACTGCCCGCAGCGGTCGCACGATTCTTCAGCGCTACGCCGCCAAAAATGGCCTTTATTGCCGTTTTAATCGCGCTCATCATGGTGATAGGCGGCTTAAGCGCTTCTTTGCAGTTAGACACGCCATCAGGGCCCACCATCGTGCTGGTTGGGGTGATGTTGTTCTTAGGCGCTTCGTTGATTAAACGGCGCGCATCTTAGCAAAGGCTTGCGCGAGGTCATCTTTAATATCATCAACATCCTCTAAGCCAATGTGAACGCGCCATAGTTGGCCTTCACCAAGGTCGCTAGCAGTACGGATACCCTCTAGCCATAGTGGCAAAATTAGGCTCTCATAACCACCCCAGCTCCAACCCATACCAAAGTGCTGTAGGCTATCGACTAGCGTTCCTATTTGCTCATCGTTCATCGCTATGGTGCGGAAGGAAAATAGCCCGTTACTGGCATTATAATCGCGTTTCCAGTTTTCATGGCCTGCACAGCTTTCAAACGCAGGATGCAATATACTAGTCACTTCTGGCTGCTCTTGCAGCCATTTTGCCACTTCAAGCGCCGACTTTTCATGCACATCTAGGCGTGGGCCAAGTGTACGCATGCCGCGCATCATCAGATAAATTTCTTCGCTGCCTGCAATCGCGCCGATACTTTTATTGACGCGCTTAATAATATCAGCAGTTCTGTCGTTAGCGCAAATCACGCCCATCAGAAGGTCGGAGTGGCCCGATAGGTATTTACTGCCTGAAGCAATCCATACATCCACGCCCATTTCAAACGGATCGCAGAGTAGGGGGGTGCCCCATGTGTTATCCATTACTAAATAAGCGCCATGTTTTTTTGCTACTTCGCCGATAGCAGGGATATCCTGTATCTCGAAGGTAAGTGAGCCAGGGCTTTCTGTGTAAATGACCTTGGTGTTCTCTTGCATAAGCGAGGCAATGTCAGCGCCTATCATGGGGTTGTAAAAGGTCGTTTCGATGCCTAGGCGTGCGAGTTCGTTCGTGCAAAAGTGGCGGGTTGGCTCATAGACCGTATCAACCATTAGCAAGTGATCTCCAGCGTTTAAAAGACCGAGTAACGTTGTTGAGAAAGCCGAGTTTCCGCAGCCTGTCAAGCAAACGGCTTTTGCCTTAAATAGGTCGCATAAATCTTCGCATATTTTTTCTAGCGTGCAGTTGCCATAACGGCCATAAACTGCGGTGCCTAGCTTGCCTTGGCGGCTCTTTTGATATTCGGCGTAATCTTTAAACAGAATGGTTGAACCACGCATTGGTGGTGGGTTCACTACACGTCCATGGTTGAACGGGTCGCGGCCTACATGGGTAAATTTTGTCTTAGCTTTCATCAAATGCGCCCTTATCGTTAAATATGCGATTGGTTTTCCTTGCTTTTACCAGCTTTTATAGAGTAGGCCAATGAAATGACAAAAAAATCTGATAATATCGTCGCTTTTATGGGCGTCGCTGGTGCGAATGCCGATTTAGCCTGCCGAAATGCGCAACCTTATATGGAAACGCTGCCATGCCCAACTTTTGATGCCGTGTGCGAAGCGGTTCGCAGCGGTGATGCCGCCGTTGGTATGTTGCCAATGGAAAATTCTCACGCTGGCCGAGTTGCTGAAATTCATAATTTATTACCCCAAATGGGTTTGCATATTATTGGTGAGTATTTTTTGCCCGTG
Source organism: Rickettsiales bacterium (assembly GCA_023301245.1). Lineage (GTDB taxonomy): Bacteria > Pseudomonadota > Alphaproteobacteria > Rickettsiales > JALZUV01 > JALZUV01. The sequence goes on along the minus strand of JALZUV010000187.1, from coordinate 821 downwards.
CAGCATTTTTTAGCTTCTATTAAAGGCGCAAAACTTGGCGATATTCAGCAGGCGCACTCACACCCTCAGGCGTTGATGCAGTGTGATAAAACACTTAAAAAACATAAGATTGAATCCGTAGGCTCATCTAATACAGCAGTTGCTGCACAACAAGTAAGTGAATGGAATGATGGTACAAAAGCGGCCATTTGCTCCAAGCTTGCCGCCGAGCTTTACGGGCTAGAAGTTATCGCCGAAAATGTGCAAGATAGTAGCAATAATATGACGACCTTTATCATGGTCGCACGCGATATGTTGGATGAAGATGCGCTAGAAGAGGCAAATTTAGTGCTAACCACCATTTTATTCGAATGCCGCAATATACCGGCTGCGCTCTATAAAGCTTTAGGCGGTTTTGCTACAAATACTGTGAATATGCTGAAACTTGAAAGCTATATTCAAGCAGGAGATTCCCAGACAGCGACGTTCTTAATGGTATTTATTGGTCAGCCCGATGATAAACCCGTACAGCTAGCACTTGAAGAATTAGCCTTTTATACAAAGAAAATTGATGTACTAGGTGTGTATCCAGCCGATGCTTCTAGGTTAGTCACTGGTATCTAACATACTAATATCTCTGTATTCTACAGCACCTGTATTTTCCATAATATAAATTATAGAACTTTTAGGTGATAAAGAAATGCCCCCTATTAAGGAGGCATATTTCTAAATTCAATTGGATTGTTTTTTAAATAAAGTCGCCAGCGCTTATTTCATCAGACGTAACGCCCATAAGTATAAAGTCTTCAACGATTACGCCTTGGGCAGTATCTTGAATATTG
>JALZUV010000186.1 GCA_023301245.1 Rickettsiales bacterium | reverse complement strand
GCTTAATGGCGGTGGTGGTTTTGATTTTGGCAGCTTAGGGCTGGGTGATAAAGATAATATTGCATGCCGTTGGCCTAAGCCAAATGGAGAAGACCATAAGTGTCGAGAGGTTGATTGCGATTTAAATACAGTTAAAGCACTTGATTTTGATGTAGGGACGGGTGGCGTAAATGCTCCAGTGATACAAGTTGGAGAGTTTAAAAAAAGGGTGAAGGAATATTTCGAATATAAGCCTCCTGCTGATAACCGAAGCGCTTATTTAAATAAGTCGTATCATGATTATGATGTGAATATGCGAGCAGAAAGAACGCGCGCCCCCACCTCAAAAATGGATGGTGGAAGGAATTTTGATAATACCGTTGCTAATGAGAGTAAGCGGCAAGATAACCGTTGGCGCGATATGTGCCTTATAGGTAATAATAACTTAGATATTGATGCAGCTTATCGTACCTTAGAAGGTACAGAAGAGCCACTATCGGGCATTGTGGGCTCTAGCCCAATTTACGATAAATCATCCTCACAATTAAATTGTCTGCCGAATAAAAACACCGAACGCGTGTCGCCTCTAACGTTTGATAATGGTTGGCGCTATCGTGATATGTGCCCAGGAAGCCAGCAGCTTCGTCGGGTTAGCAGAGATCAGCAAGAAACTGCCCTAGATATTTTCCGTGGATCATATGGTTGTCTTACCCCTTTACCCAAATGTGATTTGAAGGATGATTGGAAGTTTGATGAGATTGATTGGGTTAATCAAGAGCATGGTAGCTATGCAGGTAAATTCGCCACTTCAATTGCCAATACGCTCGGCGCGGTTATTGGCGTGGCAGAGGTGGGGATTGCCACGAAGTTGAAAGATATACTTACGCCTACGCAATATGGCAAAATTACTTTGTTATTGGCGCCTCAAGCATCGCCTGCCGCAGAATGTAAGCCCGCCTTTTGGGTGCGCCTTATGTTGGATAGTTGTGCGAATCAATATATTTTAAATAAGGGCATGAACCCTAATTATGTTTTCAATAAAGATAAACAGGCGGTAGGCGATTCCGCTCGTTTCTGTCAGCCTTTTAAGGTGAAGCCACTTAGTTTCTTTGAACAGGAAGAATATAATGTGTCAGAATATATTCTGCGTTCTTACAAGGGGTTGCTCACCAAAAAATATATGCCGTGGGTTGAATATGACCGCCATGAAGGTGACTTTAATGATGAGGCAGAGCAGTTTCGTGATGATAATTGGCCAGAGAGAAAAATAGGTTGGGGCCCTGGTGCGCTTACCGAAAGCGGGCTCGGTTTAACAGCTACTATCGCTGCTGGTGTGGGGCATGGAATGTCGCCTGCTATCCCCTTGAACCCAGTAGTTAAGAAGATTAACGACTATGCGGCGCACCCTGTTGAGCGTATCGTTGACCCGCTTCACCCTTATTCACCTCGCTACGATATTGCGACAACTATCGAGGGGAAATATTTACTCGATAGAGAGATTTTTGGTGATGCAACAGAAAGTCCGAAACCTCGTATTACATGGGCGCTTGTTCCGCTTAATGCCGAGGGCCTAAAGAAATATTATTGTGTGCCGAAGAAAAATGATGTGGGTAAGGGCTATTACCAATATGGTTGCACCATTTACTGCTCATCGGTGAAAGTAGATTTACTACGCTTCCGCTATAAAGATTATCGCCTGTGCATGGGGTGCCAAATTGATGCAAACGAAAAAGCTTTCTGGGAAGAATATGAAATTAACCGTAAGCATTATCGTCAAAAATATTGCTGGGGCCTGACCAGAAATAGCGACTGTGACTATGGTGACGATATATGCTCGGCTTGTACAAGGGCTATTGCTTCTGGTGCCGTATGTGTCGCAACGGGTAACTGTGATAAGTTTCTGAAAGACTTTGAAGGCTGTTTAAAATGCGGAGAAGGTTCAAAAGCAGAGGCGCTGGAGCGTGCACGTGACAGCAGTAATGTGAAAGAAGAACCAGAGTGGGGGCCGACCGCTGTAGGCAGAGAAAACTGGCCTGTTTGTAGCACGCAGTTTGACCATAAAGGCGACCCCGAACTTTGTGAAAAAGCGAAAGAGGAATATAGTTGCGATAATCAAGGCAGCCTAGCTACGGATGATCCTAATATTGCGGAAGATTCAAAGGAAGCGGCGAAAGCATGTATTAAGAAAGATATTGGTGATATTTGCGGTGCTGCAGCTAAACCCATTTATAGCGTAAATTTCTTAAAAATTCGTACGCGCAAAGGTGACTTTAAAACTGACGATAAAAAACCAAACCCAACAGTTGGTAACCCAATGGCGCCCGTAGCAATGCCAACGAATGATTTTGATGAACGTGTAGAAGAATATCGCCGTGATTACGCAGATGAAGACCCCGCAAAAGGTTATGGTTTCCGCGAATATTTTGGCAATCATCGCCCCTATATGCGCTGGTGGGATACGGGTAAAGAAGCTTTCCAAGTAGGCGGAAAACCTGACTATTGGTGTGATTGGGGTGCTAATGATACTATCACGGGCGTAGGTCGCGATTATAACTCTATCCATGGCCGTAAAGCACAATTGTGCCGTTATGGCGGTGGCGATAGTATCGGTAATAGTTGCTTTACCATGCAAGATTGGAAAGACGGCACAGACGTGCCACATGATAGAAAATTCCCGTCGCTGGCAGGGTCCGAATGGGCTGAGCTGAAAATGTATCAAGCTAACTGTTTCCGTAATCGCGGAATGAATTGCTTATGCCAATATGAGAAAGTGTTTAAAGGCCATCGCGGCGAAGATAAAGCCCTCGCCATGATGGGAGCGGAATTGAAACCTAAAAGCACAGTGCTTGCCGAAACAAGTAGAAATAAAGCCCGAATGGGTATAACCGAAATAGAGTGGCCGCTTAGCTGGCGTGGATATGTATCGACCCCCGCAGGCCGCGACACAAATATTACGAGCCCCGCTATTAGCAAGAATCAACAATTCCCCCATTTATTTGGTGACCCTAAAGATGGTAGCATGATTGATGGTGGTTTAGATGAAGCGAGAATAGGCGATATTGTAATATGGCCTGCAGGTTCTGGTGCATTGCCTCATGTAGCAATCGTAACACAGACGAATAACCTGAGTGATTATGGAACGATTGCCAATGTTCCCAACAAGTCGCGTTGGGTAAGGGTGACGGATGCAAATAATGGAAAATATCCTGATGCTTGCGGAAACACGAGCTATCTAGGCCATGGTGCAGTACGCACGCTTTATGCCGATAAAGGCGAGCTGCCAGACCCTGTTAAGCGATTAATAGAAGAGCAGGTAACCTCGACCTTTTATTGTGAAGACCCTGAGCTCGGCGATTGTGTTGAGCGCCGCTGGGAAGATATTCAAATTTACCGCCCCTCTGCAGACGATGTAAGGGAGGTGGAATAATGCGTTACTTTTTCATGGTAATAGTAATGGCTCTAATGTGCTCAGGAAGCGCGAGTGCAATTGATGCGGTGACCACTTGCGATGAGCTAAAAGAATTAACCGTGTCGGAAATACAAAATGGTGGTGCTAAGCCAGAAGCTATTATGGAATGTATTGAGCGCGGTGAAGATCCACCCTTAAAATTTCGTAAAGCAAACGGTACTCTGCCCATAGGTACGACGGTGGGAAACACCTATATTTTAGGCCCGTGCCGCCCCTCTGCTTCAAAGCAATGCCCCAATAACTCACGACGCTTTACCGATGGAGATAGTTCGATAGCTGGGTTTTTGCCCGCTAATACTAGTTTTTTAAACCCCAATAAAGATGCTGTTCCGTGGGGGAATGTGAGTTACTCTTCCATGCCATGTGGTGCCATTGCGGCCATGGCTAAAAATGCTCTAGCGGGAATGTTGGGTAAAGCGGAAATAACATCGCCTATCTCGCTAAAAGAAATCATGAATGTGATTAATCTGGTGAATGGTCAATTTTCTACCTTACAATCAACGCTAAATTATTTGACGAATGTTAAGGGATTAATTGAGGCAGAATTTAATAAAAGAATGAATCAGCTTGATGGCCAGCTAGGGCTTGTGCTCAATGCTTTAAGTGTAATTGGCTCCCCTTTACAGTCGGAGATTCAAAGCCAAATGAATATGGTTAAGGCCGATAGTAATGCATTAATTGCACAATCGAGAACAATGTCGCCAACCCAAGTTCAGGCAGAAGTGGCAAAAATAGATAATGATATATCTTCAATTAACGCAAAATTAGCGCAGGCACAGCAGGAAGTGGGCGCTGATCCATCAGCCGCTATTTCTAACGAAGATATGAGCAATAGAGTTTTACTTACGAAGCAAGAAATGGCGGCGATGCGTTCGGAATTAGATGTGGCGCTTGGTTCGGCAGCCGCAGATGAAGCAAAAGCAATGAATGAGCTTAATAAATTGCGCAGCGATATGGATTTGGTGAC
>JALZUV010000185.1 GCA_023301245.1 Rickettsiales bacterium | reverse complement strand
CGTACTAACTACTGCGGGTGCCCGCTGTATATACGCTCGTACTTCCCCTCTTCTACCCAAGGTTATGAACCGAAACCGAAAATTGGTAGGTCGGTTTTTCGCGCTTCACCGAAAAAATCGATCTGTTTCGGGCCGCTTGCCTTCAAAATTAAACACGACCTCAACTCGAAACTGAATACATCTCGATCGGTTTCTCGGGCAGTTTCTCCGCGAGACTATTAAATAATTCAAAAAGTTTGGTGCGCATGTGCTGGTAGCATGTGGCGGTGTGATCGTATCGTGACAAGTAGCACAACTGCCATATCTACGACTGCTGCGTCAGACGGTACAAGCCGACATACTCACTAGTAATCGCAGGCTGCAAGCAAGATCGTAGGGCACGCTAGTGGGAAATCAAACAATAGACACACAGCAGTAGACACAGACACACAGTATATTGTAGATCTCATCTAGAAAGATAAGTCTGATACAACTTACGCCGTACGACTGACACAATCTAGCACTAAAAGCAGCAGGTTGCTCCAAGGGGTGGCAGCTCTGAGCATACTTGCTGTAGGCAGAGAGCGTCAGTTTAGCGGGTGAAGGTACGCACGAAAACAAACAGCCACATACCACGCATCACATCTTACAAGACAAACCCAAACAACAACGGCCTGGGCTCGTGGCTCGTGAGCTCACTCCTAGTAAGGCTAAAGAGTCACGACAATCTCAACATGCAAGTTATGATATCCAACAATTCAACATCAGCTACTGAAACATAAAATATAGCAGTAGTACTACTATTAAACACGTTGTATGTGGAGTATGGGCCTATTTACACTGTTGTGGGACTGTGTATAGACTTCTTGAGCATGCCCACGCCAACAGGAGCACCCTTACGCCCGTCTCCCTTAAATCAGTCCTTGAAATTCAACCCACACATGTGTCCATACATAACGGTGTTTCCATGCAGACGTGTGGGCGTACTGCCGTATGGGACAAGGGGAGAAAGGACCCTTAACACAGGATCGAAAGTCCTGTTTTGACAGTAAAAACATTGACCCAAAAGTCTCGGTGTCAGTCAGCTTTTGACTAAAAAGCAGATCGAAAAAACAATTTTCGGTTTTCTGTTCCCAGCCCTGGTGCTGCCGCTATGTATGCATATATGTGTACGTCATGGTTTGCTGCTGAACTACTACCTGGTATTGCGTTTTGACTGGCGCGGCTGCTGTATCTCCGCGCCACTGCTGAGCTATTAAATGTACGACTATATATAGTGCTGCTGCTGCTGCTGATCTGTGCTGTTGCTGTTGCTGCATGTACATATATACGTCAGAGTACCCCGGGTATTGCCAGTTGTTGTCGTACGTATGTACTGCTGCTGCCGTGATGTTGAGGCTGCTGCTGCTCGCTAATACTAAGGCTGCTGCTGCTGCTTGCTATGCGTAACTTTATTTTGGCGAGCCTTCACACCACTTGGCAGTACTAAACTACCGCTTTTATGGACTCGGCGTAGTATTCCATACCCGCACGAAGTTCCCCAGCCAGACGGGGTATTCACAGAGCCGACGGCGACAGCCAGGCCCCGCTTGCAACCTACCAGGTACAGAATAATATGATAAGCTACACTCTACGCGGTATGTCGGTAGGGAGTATGGAGCTAGTCTATGGGCTGTGTACTATTAATAGCTACTGTGTACACACGGGTTAACCCAGAATAGTTTCCAGAGGCGGCCGCAGTCAATTGATATTTTATCGTAGTACTCACCCTAATACTGTAACATGGTACGCTGGTAGGTGTGCGTAGCCTTTGATGCCTTCTTATGATACCTGGTTCCTGAAACGGGAGCGTACGAGTACGTACCTCTCAGAAGTTGAAAGTCCGTTGGGTATTTACATTTTGAATTTTGTTTAGCCGTCGTGTTCACGTGGTCTGTAAAAAAAAGTGATGTCTCGAATGTGTTCGTCGTGGAGGAGCAGGACCGCAGCGAGGCAATTTATAACATGATGAATACACAAACAGACACAGAGCTAGAGGAGGCGACACTCGAATGAACGAGTGTTCCCCCCAGCTAGCCAACGAAGCTGCATGTAAGGAGAAAGACCTGACAGTGCTGAGACTACCTACAGCAGAAGTACGGTAGATGATCGAGAAGGCAAAACTCGGAAAATATATGGGCTACCCTGCGAAAATTTTGGCATACCCTCACCATCGTAGAGCTGGTTGTAGCGCTGGCGCTTGGTACCCACCCTCGTTCCAGCGCTGGTGCTTGCTCCCCAGCGTAATTCCAACCCTGGTGCTCCCCTCCTATCGTGGCCTTCCAGGCGCAAGGCTTGCGGCATTGCTGATGCATCAGAGCGACAGGCTTTCAACCCGAAATATGAGTTTTCTGAGCGGTGAAAAACTCAGAACACTTCAAACACCCGGCCTGTGTCATGGAGCGCCAACAATTTGGCGACCAGGTTCAACTACACCAGCTCGCGCACAGACTCGCGGCTGACTGTTCCACCGTGTTTGTAGCTTCAAACAGCGGGCGCGTTGGCGCCGCCTGCAACCGCTATGGTCGAAGTAGGCAACAAAGTGAGAGATTGCTCGAAAACAAAAACAAACCGTCGCTCTCA
>JALZUV010000184.1 GCA_023301245.1 Rickettsiales bacterium | reverse complement strand
CCATCATCAGCATCGCGCACGGCGGCGGTAGCGATAACGTGTAATTCTGCCACTTTATTGAGTTTAGCGGCGGCCAGTAAGCGTGCCATAGCACTTCGCGCCATTTTCACCCCTTCTGGGTTGAGGCGGTTTTTGCGGCTCATACCTTTGCCCAAGCTACAAAAGGCTTTTTCGTTATAAACGGGCAGGGGTACGCGTTTCATGCCATCGTAAATGACGAGGCGAATAGAGTTAGAGCCAATATCAATAACCCCCACGCGGCTTTCACGGCTGCCCCCATAGGCAAGTTGGTCAAGAAGAGGGTCATGCTTCATAGATTGGCTATTGCAGATAATGACAGCAAAGTGAAGCGCTTTTAGGGTTTGTTAGCTATTTACTGCTAAGGTTAATTAATGAATATGCAAGCAGATGAAGTTTTAAAAGTGTCTTATTGTACCACCGTGATGAATCGTGGACATTATCTTGCGCAAACATTGCCTCAAAACCTAGCTAATAACGAGAAACATCCGAACGCTGAATTCGTAATTCTAGATTATGGTGACCGCAAAGGAATGCCACCCTTGGATGAAGAAGGAAATGTGCTTCTCGATACTCCAAAAGAAAACTGGTTGGCCGTGAAAGATTGGTTAATAAAATATTACCCTGAAAAAATAAAATCAGGACGCATTAAATATGCCCGCACTGAACAATCTCACTTCCATATGGCGCATGCTAAAAATATGGCTCATCGTTTGGGCGAGGGCGATATTTTGGTAAATTTAGATGCAGATAATGCCGTAGGAAAAGATTTTACAGGCTGGCTGGAAGATAAATTTCAAGAGAATCCAGATATATTCGTTCGTCCGTCGGTTAAAGGGCAAATTAAATATCAACTGACTCGCTCTAAAACCACCGATGGAATAGCGGGTAGAATTGCTGTTTCGAGCGATATGTTTCATAAATTACATGGTTATCGGGAGTCGATTAAAAGTTGGGCTGGGGATGATACTGACTTTCAAAATCGAGTCATGGCTGAGAATAATCAGCAACGCTCAAATATACCTATTAGAATGTATGGCTTAATATTACCGCAGACGATGGAAGAGAAAATTGAAAATTTAGATGAAGAGGGGAAAGCGGCAACCCATGTATATATTTCGGGTAGGATGTCTTTAAATCAACGCATTAAAGAGGCGTTGAAAAAAGAATTAATAAAAGAAAAACAGCCGTCGGATAGTCTTTTTGGTGCGAATAAAGATGGTGATTTTGGTTGTGGCGATGTTGCGGTTTTGCAGCCTGATTTTAGTGAGGAGGCGATTAATTTTTCACCTGAACCCCATCCGCACTGGGTCGCTTCTTACGATACTGCTCGTGGTAAAGAAAATACGGGTTGGTCGATGGGTTAAATAAAAAAGGCTGAGATTTCTCCCAGCCTTTTTTATTTAGTATTATTTTCTCTAACTTACAGAATATCGTTAAAGCTGAAGTCATCGGTGCTGAATTCGTCGAGAGAAACATTCTTCACTAACACGCTGTTACCATCGCCTAGGTCGAACAGAGTATCGTTGCCTTGGTTGCTGGCATTTGCCATTAGGCTATCGAAGTCAGTGATACCACTATCGTTGAGGTTACGCAGAATGTTCAGCATATCGCCGCCTGCTTGACCTTCGCCGTGGAAGCCATGCACAATGTCGTTGCCGCTGAAGGAGCCGAGGTTGATAGTATCGTCGCCAAGGCCGCCAAATAGCTCGTCATCGCCTTGCGCACCTACCAGCAGGTCATCGCCCGCATTACCGAAGAGCTTGTCATTGCCGAGCCCGCCAAAGAGAGCATCGGCACTATCGGTTGAATCTGATGGGCCTGTGCCGCCGTAAATTAAGTCATCACCTGCATTACCAAAGAGGGTATCTTCGCCAGAGCCGCCTGTGATAGTGTCAGCGCCATCATTTAAAGCGACAAAATCACTGCCGCCAAAAATCACATCATCACCGACGCCACCAAATAGATTATCGTTACCATCGGCGCCCACAATCAAATCATTTCCAGCGTTACCAAAGACCGTATCATCGCCAAGGCCAGCAAATAGCTCATCATCACCATCATCTAAATCAACGTTGTTTTCACCGTCGCTTTCACCACCATGGAGCGTGTCATCGCCTGCGTTGCCGAAAATAATATCATCACCGCCGCCGCCGAAGAGTACATCATTACCGTCGGTTAAATCGATAGGGCCGTTACCGCCATAGATAAGGTCGTTATCGGAATTTCCGCTTACGATATCGTCGCCGCTGCCTGCATAGATGATATCATCGCCTTTTCCGCCCAGAATGAGGTCATCTGCTGCACCACTATCGATGGTATCTTCGCCGCTACCGCCGTGAAGAGTGTCGCTGTAATTGCCGAGCGTGGTGAATTCATCGTTGCCTTCTTCGCCGAAGAGTGCATCGCCTGTGCTGACGAATGTATCGTTACCGTCGCCACCAAAAACACTTGCGGCGGCTGCATTATTCACATTACCAACGAAAGTGTCATCGCCATCATGCAAAACTGCGCCTAGTGTGCTGGCCATGCCTTCAAAGACCGTGTCATTGCCGAGGCCCGCAAAGATGTAATTATTGTTGGCAAGAGGAGTAATGATATCGTCCCCATCGGTAATTACATTAGTGCCTGTTACGCCCATCGTAATGCCTTCGGTTAGAACGGCGTAATCGGCATTGGGGTTATTGTTCAATATATCGATATAGAGATCTTTGAGCGATCGTGTAGCTTCAGAAAAGCTTGAAATTGAAAATAGTGACATGTTTGTTACCCTTAATTTTTTTTATTCAATGCCGCAATAGCAGGCTCACTAATAGTTTGCAAGTGACAGATGCGTAATGTTGTGGGTAAAAAAACAGGGGCGCTAAATTATTTAGCGCCCCTGTTTTTAAAATATTTAAGAAATTGAAAGAATTATATTAAGCGGCCTCGGCTGCCATTTTTTGAGCCTTCTCAATTGCTTCATCAATACCACCTACAAGGTAGAAGGCAGATTCTGGAAGGTCGTCATATTTACCTTCAAGAATGCCTTTGAAACCTTTGATAGTATCTTCAAGTGCAACGAGTTTACCGGGCGAGCCAGTGAAAATTTCGGCCACGAAGAAGGGCTGAGATAGGAAGCGCTGAATTTTACGCGCGCGTGATACGGTTAGTTTATCTTCTTCACTCAATTCATCCATACCAAGAATGGCGATGATGTCTTGTAGTGATTTGTAGCTTTGCAATACTTCCTGAACGTCACGAGCAACTTTATAATGCTCTTCGCCAACGATATCTGGCATTAGCATGCGGCTTGTAGAATCTAGTGGATCCACCGCAGGGTAAATACCTAGCTCGGCGATAGAACGGTTAAGTACCGTTGTTGCGTCCAAATGGGCAAAGGTTGTTGCAGGTGCAGGATCGGTCAAATCATCGGCAGGTACGTAAACGGCCTGAACTGAAGTGATTGAACCTTTTTTGGTTGAAGTAATGCGCTCTTGCAGCTGACCCATGTCAGTTGAAAGCGTTGGCTGGTAACCTACCGCAGATGGGATACGACCCAAGAGTGCGGATACTTCGGCGCCTGCTTGAGTAAAGCGGAATACGTTATCCATAAAGAAGAGTACATCTTGGCCTTCTTGGTCACGGAAATACTCAGCAAGGGTTAGACCCGTTAGCGCTACACGTGCACGTGCACCAGGAGGTTCATTCATTTGACCGTAAACGAGGGCTACTTTTGAGTTGTCGCCTTCAAGGTCAATCACGTTAGATTCCATCATCTCGTGGTAAAGATCGTTACCCTCACGAGTACGCTCACCAACACCAGCGAATACAGATACACCACCGTGAGCTTTCGCAATGTTATTGATAAGCTCCATGATGAGTACAGTTTTACCTACACCCGCACCCCCGAAGAGGCCAACTTTACCACCTTTTGCGTAAGGCGCTAGAAGGTCAATTACCTTAATACCCGTCACTAAAATTTCATCTGAAGTTGATTGGTCAATAAAGTCAGGTGCTTTGGCGTGAATACCAGCAGATTGCTTGGTTTTTACTTCGCCGCGCTCGTCAATCGGGCGACCGACAACATCCATAATACGACCCAATGTTTCTGGGCCAACTGGCACAGTGATAGGCGCGCCTGTGTCGAGCACTTCTTGGCCACGAACCATACCGTCTGTCGCGTCCATAGCGATACAGCGTACTTCGTTTTCACCAAGATGCTGTGAAACTTCCATGTAAACCATCTTGCCATCAAGCTTGGTTTCTAGTGCGTTCAAAATAGGCGGCAATTCGCCGTCAAATTTTACATCAACAACTGCAGAAATCACCTGAGTGACGATTCCTGAACTTGCTTTATTGCTTTTCGTTTTAGCCATGTGTGTGCTCCTTTTAAATCGTGTTTCTAAACGGCTTCTGCGCCAGAAATAATTTCGGTTAATTCAGTCGTAATCGCAGCTTGGCGAGTACGGTTATAAACGAGTGATAATGAATCAATCATGTCGCCTGCGTTGCGGGTTGCATTATCCATCGCGGTCATTCGTGCGCCTTGCTCCGATGCGTTATTTTCCAATAATGCGCGGAAGGCCTGAACCGTCAAGTTACGCGGTAGCAGGTCTTCTAAGATAGTTTCAGGGTCGGGCTCAAATTCATAAGGCGTTGGCACGGTTTCGGTTTCAATGGCCTTGATTTCTAGTGGAATAAGCTGCTGGAAGGTAACTTCCTGCGCGATAGCCGATTTGAACTTATTGTAAACCATCGTCACGACATCAATTTCTTTTTCTTCAAAAATTTCAAAGAGCTTTGTCGAAACATTCTGTGCTTGTTCGTAATTTAGGTTTTTCGTTACATCAGGCATACGGCCCGCAACGATGCTATCGTAATCCATACGAAGCTGGTCATAACCTTTGCGGCCTACACATAGCAGGTGAACATTTTTGCCTGCACCACGTAGCGCGATGATTTGCTTGCGAACAGCGCGAATAATGGTGCTGTTAAAACCACCGCATAAGCCACGGTCAGAGGTCATCACAACAATCAGATGGTTTTTATCGCCACCCGTGCCACGTAGTAACAAAGGCGCATTCTCATCACCATCAAACCCAGCGGCGAGCGAGCTCACCACTTGATCCATTTTTTCAGCATAGGGGCGCGCTGCTTCTGCACGCTCTTGCGCCTTACGCAATTTTGCCGCCGCTACCATCTTCATGGCTTTGGTGATTTTTTGCGTCGATTTAACCGATTTGATACGGTTTTTGAGATCCTTTAGGGATGCCATGAGTGACTACTCCTTAAAACGGCTTGCTACATCGCCACAAAGTTTACCAAGGGCAGCTTCGGTTGCTTCCGTCAGTTTTTTCTCGGTGCTGATAGAGTCGATAATGTCGCTTGAGCCACCATCAAGTTCACGAAGAAGTGCATCTTCATAGTCGCGTACTTTATTGACAGGAACTTCATCCAAATGACCACGAACACCTGAGAAAATAACCGCGACTTCTTGCGGAGTCGAAAGCGGAGAGAATTGAGGTTGTTTTAGCAATTCGGTTAAGCGTGCGCCACGTGCGAGTAGCTTTTGCGTTGAGGCATCAAGGTCAGAACCAAACTGTGCGAATGCTTCCATCTCACGATATTGTGCTAGCTCGAGTTTAATAGAGCCTGCTACTTGCTTCATCGCTTTAATTTGTGCTGCAGAACCTACACGAGATACTGAAAGACCAACATTTACCGCAGGGCGAACACCTTTATAGAAAAGCTCCGTCTCTAGGAAAATTTGACCATCGGTAATCGAAATTACGTTCGTTGGAATATAAGCCGATACGTCACCCGCCTGGGTTTCAATAACAGGCAATGCAGTCATTGAACCGCCGCCAAGCTCATCCGACATTTTGGCCGAACGCTCTAGCAAGCGACTGTGAAGGTAGAATACATCACCCGGATAGGCTTCACGACCCGGAGGACGGCGAAGTAGGAGTGACATTTGGCGATACGCAACGGCTTGCTTCGATAAATCATCATAAATGATAAGTGAGTGCATGCCGTTATCGCGGAAATATTCCGCCATCGCGCAACCTGTGTAAGGGGCAAGGAACTGTAGAGGCGCGGCTTCTGATGCAGTCGCGGCGACTACGATAGAATATTCCATCGCGCCTTTTTCTTCTAGTTTCTTCACTACTTGTGCAACGGTTGAGCGCTTCTGCCCAATTACTACATAGACACAGTAGAGTTTGTTGGCTTCGTCATTGTTGTCGAAATATTTCTTTTGGTTAAGAATTGCGTCTACTGCAATCGCTGTTTTACCCGTTTGACGGTCACCAATGATAAGCTCACGTTGGCCACGACCAATCGGAATCAATGCATCAATGGCTTTAATACCTGTGCTCATCGGCTCATGAACCGACTTACGTGCGATAATGCCCGGTGCTTTTACTTCAACACGGCTAGAGAGTTTCGCTTTGATAGGACCTTTACCATCAATGGGGTTACCCAATGCATCAACTACGCGGCCAAGCAGCTCTTTACCAACAGGAACTTCAACAATTTTACCTGTACGTTTAACAACGTCACCTTCTTTAACCGAGCGATCATCGCCGAAAATTACCACACCCACAGTGTCGCGTTCTAGGTTAAGGGCCATGCCCTTTGTACCATCAGCGAATTCTACCATCTCGTTGGCTTGCACATCTTGCAGGCCGTAAATCGTGGCGATACCATCACCCACTTTTACTACTTCGCCCACTTCGGCCATTTCAGCCGCAGTGTCAAAGCCTGAGATTTGCTTTTTTAGAATGTCTGAGATTTCAGAAGGACGGATTTCCATGATGTGTTTTCCTATTCGTTAGACAATTTGCTGGATGCCAGCGTTTAAATGAGATTCCAACCGTTGCAAACGGCCAGAGACAGATGAGTCAATAAGTTGGCCGTCCACACGGATGCGTAATCCGCCGAGCAAGCTTTCATTAACATGAATTTCAAGTGCCACTTTTTTACCAAAATGGTCTTTTAACATTTTTTCGAGTTTCGTTTGCTGCGCTTTTTTCATCGGCGCGGCTGATGTTACTTCGGCCACTAGTTGGTCGTTTTTCGCATAGATGCGGCGGGCGAAATCTTGCAGCACTTCGGGTAGCACTTCCATACGGCCATTATCGGCCAGAGTATTAAGGAAGTTCTTTAAGATAGGTGATGATTTCGCTTTTTTCGTTAGCGCTTCGAGTGAGTTTTTGCGTTCATCACTGCTGATGGTAGGGTCTTCGCATAGGCGTGTTAAATCATCCGACTCATTTAAAAGCGTGTTTAGGGCTTCTAATTCCTCGGCTAACGGTTTTAATTTCTTTTTCTCTTCGGCCAATTCAAATAGCGCGGTCGTGTAGCGCTGGGCAATAGCATAAGAATCAGAGTTTTTAGACATTATATATCAAACGCTTAAGTTAAAGTTATCCTGCGAAGCTGCCATGCATGACAGCACCATTGCGCGTTTCGTACCATAGTGATGCTTACAGGGCAATAGCTAAGCCTACAAAAATGAATAAGGGTCGATGTCGATTTTCATTCTGACCGAGCTTGGAACTTTTAGCGGCGCGAACCAGTCGCGCAACACATCTTGCAATTTTACTACGCGCTCGGCTTTGATAAGGATGCGATAGCGGTATTTTCCACGTAATATGGCCAGTGGGGCAGGCGCAGGGCCGATGGCGCGCACGTCGCTGCGTGTCGGCGCGTTACGCACGATGGCGCGGGCAAAATCCATGACGATGGGTTCTTTCGGCCCTTCTAATATAATGGCGGCGAGTTTGCCGAAAGGCGGCATTTTCCCTGCGAGTCGTTGCGATTTTTCGAGCTCGATAAATCCATCGCGATCATGCGTTTCAAGCGCCTGCATTATTGGGTGGTCGGGCAGGTAGGTTTGCAGCAGCACGCGCCCCGCAATTTTGGCACGACCTGCACGGCCAGATAGCTGATGCAGCAATTGCCAGCAGCGTTCGCCAGCGCGTAAATCGCCGCCGGCTAGACCCATATCGGCATCGACCACGCCGACAAGGGCGAGGTTAGGGAAATGGTGTCCCTTGGCCATCATTTGTGTGCCGATAAGCAGGTCAATTTCGCCTGCGGTCACGGCGTTAATTAGGCGCTCTGCTTGTTCGGGCGTGGAAAGAACATCGCTGGTCATTTGCGCGATGCGAGCATGGGGGAAAAGTCGTTCGGCTTCCTTCGCTACACGTTCAACCCCTGGGCCGCAGGCGGCGAGGCAATCTTCGGCAAGCTCGCCACATTCGGGGCAATGTTCGGGCGGTGGTGTGCGAAAATCGCAATGATGGCATTGCAAGCGCGGCGGATATTGATGCTCGACCAGCCATGCTGAACAATGCGGGCAGCCAAAGCGATAGCCACAGGCACGGCATAAGGTAAGCGGTGCATAGCCGCGGCGGTTAAGGAATAACATCGCCTGATGTTTAAGCTCCAGCGTTTCGGCAATGGCGGCTTCTAGCGGCTCGGATATCCAGCGTTCTGCGCCTGGGTTGTTGGCGCGCATATCGATGCATTGTGTTTCAGGCAGTTTTGCGCCGCCGTGGCGGGCAGGGAGTTTGACGGCATGATAGCGCTCATGCTCGACATTCACGACCGTTTCCAGCGAGGGGGTGGCAGATGCCAGCACAATCGGAATTTCTTGGCGCATGGCGCGTGCCACCGCCATATCGCGCGCTTGGTAAATCACGCCATCTTCTTGCTTATAGCTGCCTTCATGCTCTTCATCGACAATGATGAGCGACAGGTTCTTAAACGGCAAAAATAACGCAGAACGTGCCCCCACTACCACCTGCGCTTTGCCCTTAACAATGGCACGCCATGTGTCGCGTTTACGCGCTAATGGCACCGAGCTATGCCATAAATAAGGCTCATCGCCAAAGCGTGCCTTAAAGCGCTCTAACCACTGTACCGAAAGCGCAATTTCGGGCAGGAGAATAAGGGTTTGCGAATTTGCATTCGCCAATGCTTCTTCAATCAGTTCAAAATAAACCTCAGTTTTACCTGAGCCTGTCACCCCATCAATGACGCCGACGGAGAATTTTGGTTTTAGGTGGGCTAGTAGGGTTTGAACGGCTGTGCTTTGTGCCTCGGATAAATCAGGTTTAAATTGCACTTCATAGTTGGGCTGATAGGCTTCCATCGGCAATTCATGCGCGGTTAGGCCGCCGTCTTTCGCGAATTTGCGTACCGTGCCGTCAGATACGCCACTCGCATCAGAAATTTCGGCGACGGTGCGGGCGAAGCTATCTTCTAAGGATGCAGCGATGGCGATGCGCGCTTTGCTGCTTAAAGGCGCATCTGCCGCGTTAGTATATTTGGTTTGGGTGGCGGGGGTGTGTAGGGCATCGGGCACGGAAAGCGCCATTTTCAGCACTGCACCTTTGGGGGCGAGTGTGTACCATGCCACCCAGTCGATAAATTCGCGCATTTCTGCGGCCATCGGCGGCAGGTGCTCGGCTTTTGCGGCGATGGTTTTGAGCTTATTATCGGGCGATTTTCCTTCTGCCTCGCCCCATACTACGCCGTAAAGCTCGCGGCTGCCAAAGGGCACACGCACAAAATCGCCATGCTGAAGCCCCAAGCCATCGGGCACGGCATAGTCAAAGGCTTTATCAAATGGTAGCGGAACCAATATGGCAATACGTTGCATGAGTTGATACATAGAGGAGTGAGACGGAAATTGTCATTAAAATGTCAAACTCACTGGCATAATAGCAGGCTATAATGAACGCTATTTCTTCATCAAACGATGTATATTTCTATTTTTAGAATTCTCTTTAATGCGAATTACATCGCTCAAAATTCATTCAACATGAAAAAAACAAAAGAAGTGTTAGAAGCATTTCGTACCTATGCAGTGCATCTTTTTAGGAAGCATGCGGTTGCCTTGGGGATAGTAAAATTACTATCTTTATTGGTGCTTTTTATAACCAGCATGTTTTTAACATGGTTATGGAAACCTCAAACCAATGAAGGGTTTGGCGAAATTGGCTTTATTGCTTTTATTGCTAGCTACTTCCCAGTATTTTGCTGGCTTTGTTGGCGTGGGTGGAAATGTTACAAAAGTCGTCAAAAACGTTAGTTTTTGGCGGCTTTTGCCGTTTTAAACAAAAGTTTTGCGCGGGTCGAATGCATCGCGCACGGCTTCGCCGATGAAAATTAGCAGCGACAGCATAAGTGCTAGCACCGCAAAGCCTGTAATACCCAGCCATGGCGCTTGCGGGTTGGCTTTACCTTGCGCCAGTAACTCGCCCAGTGATGGCGAACCGGGGGGCAGGCCAAAGCCGAGGAAATCGAGCGAGGTGAGAGTGGTGATACTACCATTGAGGATAAAGGGCAAAAAGGTGATAGCGGCCACCATCGCGTTGGGTAGCACATGGCGGCGCATGATGGTGAATTCGCCGACACCTAGTGCCTTAGCGGCTTTTACATAATCAAAATTGCGGGCACGTAGAAACTCGGCTCGCACCACATCAACCAGCGACATCCAGCTAAATAGCAGCATTAGCCCTAGCAGCCACCAGAAATTTGGCTCGACAAAACTGGCTAAAATAATCAGCAAATAGAGCACAGGAAGCCCTGCCCAAATTTCGATAAATCGTTGAAAGAATAAATCAACCTTACCGCCAAAATAGCCCTGAACGCCGCCTGCCATCACGCCGATGACGGATGATACTAGCGTTAGCGTTAGCCCAAATAGCACCGAGATACGGAAGCCGTAAATGACGCGCGCCAGCACATCGCGCCCTTGGTCATCTGTGCCGAGCCAATTTTCGCTACTGGGCGGTGAAGGCGAGGGTTTAGTGCTATCAAAATTAATGGTTTGATAATCGTAAGCAATGGGTGGGAAAATCAGCCAGCCGTCTTTTTCAATCAACCCGCGCACGTAAGGGTCGCGATAATCGGCTTCCGATTCAAACTGGCCACCGAAGGTCGTTTCCGCATAAGTTTTAAAAACGGGGAAGTAAAGGTCATCTTGGTAAGACATCACCAAGGGGCGCTCATTTGCAATTAGCTCGGCGCCAAGCGTTAAGAAAAACAACGCCAGAAAAATCCACAAACTCCACCAGCCACGCCGATTAGCGCGAAAATTAGCAAATCGCCGCTGAGTGAGAGGAGAGAAGTGCATGCTAATTAATTAGCTCAATTTGTTCGGGTTGGTGGATGTCCATGGCGGGGCCGTTATAGCGGTAGGTCCAGCCGCGTAGGCGCACGCGTTTGCCGACTAAGCGTTTTAGGTCGTCTTTTTTGAACATGGCTTTTGTGTCGGCTTTGCTGATAACGCCGGTGAAATCGGTTTTCCAATCTTCATCGAAGTTGAGGAACCAGCCGCCTTTTACTTTGGCCGCGTTATTGACAGTGCCTTCGACTAGCAAGAAACGCTCTTTGCCGCCAGTATCGACGCCTTCGGCGCTTTGTGGGTTCCAATAATCATTCTGCCAAATGCCGAGTTTTGCATCGCGCGCTTTGCTTTCTAGCGCTAGCCAGCCTTTAAGCGGTTTGCGCATATCGGGGAAAGGATAGACCATCGCCCAGCCTTGCTTAATCATTTCGGCTTGCACGTTGCGGCCATCTTCGAGATAGGCCAGTGCGACAAGACGGCCTTTGCGGTCGGTTTCTTCTGGGCCAAATTCAAAGCGAATTTTTTGCCGATTCACTAAATCTATCAGCGCTTGATGCGATTGCTTGCCCATGGGTTGGCCGGGGCGCTTTAGGCCGTGAGTCTCTTGAATGTTGGGAACTTGCAGGCTGGCTAAGCGCACAGTTTTGCCATTTTCTATTTGAAAGCTTTTACCGTTTAAAACCCGTTTCACTTGAAAATACTCCTGAGCGTGCGACTCTGCCGTTTGCAGCAGTAGAAAACTTACCGCACAAACGATAGTTAATCCAATTAACCTGAAATTTTTCATGGGTTAGCTTTAACGGGCTATTGCTTTGTCTGCAATCGCTTGTTATGAGAATGGATGGCTTTATTCTTTTTACTGATTTCGTTTTTCTTCGCGCTTTGGGGCGCTTATGAATTTTTTGGAACTTATTTCACCCAAGACGACCCTCGCATTATTTATGCGGCGGCGCTTAACGGGCTAGCCATTGCGGTGATTCCGTATCTTGTCGGTAAATCGCTATCGGAAATGGTGGCCATTCGCCAGCGCCATTTGATGTTAGAGCAAACTAATTTGCAGCAGCAAATTATGCTCGAAGCTATGCAGGAAGCCGCTAAGGAATATGAGGCGGAAAATAGGGATGCCACTCCTGTTGCAGCGCCTGCGGCACCTTCTGTCACCCCTCCTCCTGCGCCTCCTGTGCCACAAAATCCTACTAACTAGGCATTATTTGCCTATATAGCGGTAATCTTAACGATTTCTTAATGATTGCTGTGCTATGGTTGCAATTGTAGCGACAGTATTTGTTCTACCGTAATTTGGCACGAAACTAGCATAGAAATACACATGGATTATTCGAACATTACAATTTTTAAAATGATGAAAGCCAAAATGGGCTATCATGCGGAGCGTCAAGACCAGCTGGCGCGCAATGTAGCGAATGTGGATACGCCCGGTTATAAAGCGAAAGACTTGAAGAAGTTAGATTTTGGCCGCATGGCTGCCGCCGAGTCGCGCCGTTTACATGTTCGCGCCACCAATAGCAGTCATATTACTGATACAAGAAAAGATGTAACGAATTTCCGCAGCGAAGAGGTTCGCGAAACTTACGAAACGACCCCCGTTGATAATAACGTGGTGCTAGAAGAGCAAATGATGAAAGTCGCTGGAAACCAAATGGAATATCAGAAAGTTACGAGTCTTTACTCGAAAGCAACCAGCCTGTTTAAGACAGCGATTGGTAACCAATAGGAGTTAATGAGATGGATTTAGTAAAATCATTACATATAGCCGCGTCAGGCATGAAAGCCCAAAGTGACCGCCTACGCATTGTGTCAGAAAATATTGCCAATGCCGATTCAGTCGGCCAATTTGCTGGCGATAAGCCTTATCAACGCAAAACTATCTCGTTCAAAAACGAGTTAGACCGCGAAATGGGTATCGAAAAGGTTGAAGTATCCGATTATGGCTTTGATGATGCAGCCTTTGGGACGAAATATGACCCCTCGCACCCTGCCGCAAATGCTGAAGGTTATGTTGAGCAACCCAATGTAAATGCTATGGTGGAAATGATGGATATGCGTGAAGCGCGCCGCGGTTATGAAGCAAATATGAATATAATCGAAGTATCAAAGGCGATGCTTCAACAAACAATTGGATTATTAAACCGATAGGGCAGTAGGATATAATTATGGATATTAGTAAAGCAGTAGCAGCCTATAATCAAACCAACGGCATGGGCGGAATCGCGGGCAAAGCAACCGACACCGCGTCGATGGGCGAATCGAATAAAAGTTCAACTTTTCAAGATTTAGTGGCAGAGGGCTTAAGTGGCGCCAAAGAAACAGGTTATAAAGCCGAGGCTATTAGTGTTGATGCGCTAGCCAATAAAGGCGAATTGCACGATCTTGTCACGGCGGTTTCAAATGCCGAATTGACCGTTAACACGGTAGTGGCGGTGCGCGATAGAATGGTCAATGCCTATCAAGATATCATCAAAATGCCGATTTAGCGTTCAATACCCAGCTTATGCTCCATCATCTTTTTATAGTGTAGGCTTTCAGTTGATGAAGATAATTCTACGGTGCCATAAGAGGGGAAAGCCTTGCGCGGTTTAAAATCGGCGCTTACCTCCTGTGATTTAATGTCGAGTTCTTGCATTTTCTTCCATTCTTTCTCAGAAAGCATCCCATTTTTATCGGCTTTAATAATGGCCTGTTTTAACTCAATAAATTGATCAAACTCTTCAAGTTTTTCGGGCTCGTGCTTGGCTAAATAATTACGAAAATGCTGGGTGGCGTCTTTGACATAATTTTGTTCAGAGTTTGAGAAAACCCCTTTTTCTTGCTTATCCTTAACAACCATTCCATAGAGAGCTGGATAGATTGCCCTATCTTGTTCTAATTGACTCACATCAATTTTATCCGTGAAGCTTTCACCTGGCTGATAGTAATCAAGCGTTGGTTGATAGTCGGAGGTGGAAATTTTAAACATGTCAGTTGCCATTAAATAAACCGTTCTATTGGGCTCGTCATATTTTTCCATAATTCTATCGGCATGTTGCACTGCGCGCGTTTCTTCGTGAGAAGCGCGGAAGCCATATTGGATGAGTTCTCCAATTTTCCCTTTATCTGCATCATGAACGAAATGCACCATTTCATGAATCGCCATACGATGTTTGCTAATTGGAAGTAGTTTTCCAGATTCGACATCAAGATAGCTTATGTCGGTGTTTTTATTTAAATTAAGCGTGAGGTGGTTTTCTTTAGGGGTATAAGAATTTACTTCAGCATCTACAGAAATTGTTAAACCTTTTTCTTCAACTTCTTTAAGAAATTTTTTGCCTAACTTGGGATCATCTATCATATCTTGTATGGCGTAACCTAAGCCATTATCAATCATCTCTTGATATTCCTTATAGGTCTCGTCGTGGGTTGCATCGGCAGAGGCAAAGCTCAATTTGCCGTTTTTCATTAGCTGTTGCCACGTTATATTTTGTTGGGCAGGTTTAGCTTCCAAATTAGTAAGATCTGCGACAGGGGCTATCGGAGCTTCATGCGTTGCATGAATCGGGTTTGGCTCTGCTAATGCCGAGGGCTGATTGTCCAGCTTTGAGGGGACCAATGCCGTTGTTTGCAAAGCAAGCATGAGCTTTAATCCTGCCTGTTTGAGCTCATTTTTAATGTCCATCCCTCTAATGTAACAGATAAAAATGACAGTTTTATTAATGAAAGAAGTGAAGTGCTTTACCAGCTTCATCAAATGTTCATAAAGATTTGTTAAACTCTTTTCATGGTAGATAAGTTGGCAACTAAGCCGCGCATGGCTTTTATGGAGAAAATACGCACTAGCGTTTTGCCGCGTGCATTGCATTTGGCGGGGGCATTGGGTGCTGTAGGAGTTCCGACCAGCGTATCTGCTCCTGCGGCTTCCACTAATTTTGGTGAACCTGTTGAGCAGG
>JALZUV010000183.1 GCA_023301245.1 Rickettsiales bacterium | reverse complement strand
TGGAAACGAGACACCATGGTGTTGAACTCATTCATGCCGGTCTCTTCGATGAGGTTTTCGTCTTGCTCGCAAATGTAGAACTCAGCGTAAGCCATGTTCACGTTGTCGAGCTTGCTAGCATCCCGCTCTTCGCGAGGTTTGACCACGTGCCAGACTTTGAACTTCTCAACGTGCATCTTCTTGGCATTGTTGTATGCGGCCATGACCTTCGCTCCAAAGTTCCCATTAGGGAACTCCTTCATGAGTTGGTGGGCAGTCGCATGGAAGTGGCGGCGGAGCGTGTCAGCACGCCCTTGAAGATCCTCTTGGAAAGTGTAGGTGCCTACTGGCGAGTGCTTAAAGTAGAAAGGCGCGTAAGGGTTGTCGGTCTCATAGCACATCATCATGCCTGTGCCAACGGTAGCACGCTCAAGATTCACCGGCTGGTTGGCCACCTGGAAGTTGGATTGGTTGACCAACTGCATCACGATGGTCGAGCAAGTGGCATACCACTCACGGACTTCATCATTGTCTTGGAACTCGAAAGGTGGGTCATAGCGCACCCAACTCTCACCGGAGGGGGTGAGCTGGGCTGTCATCATGTTCGACAAACCTTCAGCCGCTTCAATGACCGTGGTGTCGTGGATGTTGGCGTAGCTGCGAGAAGGGACAGGCGTATCGGATCGTGTGATGTAGGCGTCACGGGGTGTGCTAACCTCCTTGATTGACTGCCACCACGAATCCATTGGTGCCCTGTCCGACTCCTCTTGGCGGCAGATGTCTAGTTCCTCTTTGACGTTGATGCCCATTTAGCCGAGTTGTTGGTTGCCCCCGCCCGTAGAAGCTGGTGGTTTAATGTTGCTGAAACCACTGTAGAACCCACCTCGGCGGCGGTTGGAAAGCTCCTTTTGCTTCCTAGCATTCTCCCCTGGGGATGATGCTACTGTGGCCGGATCTGGCTTAGGTTCTGCTTTTGGTTTTGGTGCGCCCATGGAGTTTGTTTTTCAGGTGTTGGAAATTGTGAACCCTCAACTTGTCACTCCCTTTGTTCCGGTGCAATGAGATCTTTGGGAGATCGTAAGGGCACAAGTCAAAGAAATCTGTAGGATCACCACTTGCGTAAAGGATGTGCCACGTATCGTGCTGGTCTGTCAAGCCCGTAGATGCCAGCTCATGGTTGGGGTCCAAATCATTGAACGCTGAGAGGTCGTCTTCAGAGATGGATGAGTTCACTGGTCGTGCTAGGATTGTGCCAGACGGGGAGGAGTGGAAGAAGCCGAAGCGGGAACACATCTCGATGTAGGTCCAAGTCCACTTGCTCGAATCTGACCGCTCCATGTGGGTGAGGAAATCTTCAAAGGGGCAGGGTGGAAATTCCACAATGCGGGTTTCAGATTCTTCACTCATCGTCAGTGAGGTGGGCATACAGCACAACCAGTGGCCATGCAAGGATTGTCAGAAGGATAGCTCCACTCATTCTTTCCGGAATACGTGGATCTAAAGATTCACCAATGAAGTCTTCCAAAAACTCAATCAGGCTCCACACAATGATGACCCCTACAATGAGGTAGGCACACAAAAATAGCATCATCGTCTTGCACCCCACTGTCTGCTACCAGCCATCTTAGTGCTAGAACTTTTCCCAAAGGTCTCTGAATCGTCGAACCCATCCGTGCTAATCCGTGCAATGGTGCGAGAGATCAACCCCCGTTGCCATGCTTCGCAGAATGTGCGGAGGGAGTCGCACCCGTGGGAGTAGTCATCGTGAACCGGCTCCATGCTCATCATCACCCCGTTGGCGTTCTGTGCTTGGTGGTAGTTGTCGATGCACTCCAGCAGTGAAGGGAATTTCTTGTTGCCCCGCGAGTGGTGCTTGGTGACTGCATCTTTGTCGAACCACAGATACTCGAAAGTGTCCTTCACGTAGTTGATGCCAGTCCAGACTGAAGGGATCTTGGGCACGTGCTGCACGTTGCTGAACCCCATCTCATGGAAAATATCTACAAGGGTTTTGCCAGACTCAACCGACTTCCTGCCACCATCGTGGGGGAGTAGAACGCGAAGGTCTTGCACATTGTTGTCAGCCATCCAAGCTTTCAACCAGTCACCGTAGTGCCGAGCAGTCTCGCGGTGGGAGACGTAGTAGCCAACGATGCGGATCTCCTTGCCCACCACTTGGATGAGCGTCACCGGCATAGCATCGTTGCGACCAATATCAAAGCTGGCGAAGACTGGGATGCCACGTTCGATGGGGAACCGTGTCACCCGCTTCTCAGCCTGGGCGCGTGCGATCTCCATCTCATAAATAACGCCTTCCATCGGGGACTTGAAACACTCCTCCAGCGTTGAGGGGTATTCCCCGAAGCGGTTGTTGCGGAGAGGCCACGCCTCATCCTGATACCACCGCTTCTGCCCGATGGTGAGCTTGATGCCATGGACGTGTTCTAGCTCCTCAAAGTATTCCTCACACTGCGAGAGGATGGTCAGGTTGGACTCTAGCGAATAATAGGGGTCGGTATGCCATGGGAAAAACATGTGTCTCCAAGACCGAGCATGCTTCTCTTCCTCTGGGGTCGTAAGCGATTGGTCCATGTAGTCCCAGAGGTGGCCATTCTTGCCCCCCTTCCATGTGGTCTCCACAATAATCTGACCCTTCCGCGCTGCCTGAATAGCACCAGTCTGGATTTCCTCAGATCGTTTGGGGTCTTCGCATTGAACCCAACCCCACTCGGAGACGTGGAGAAAGTTGCAGTTACCACCACGATAGCCAGTGCTAGCATAAATGTTAGAGGTTGTGTCGTCACCGACCTGGAAAGCCAATCTGTCGTCATTGTTTTTGAGTGTTTTGATGTCCGCTGCCATGAATGCAGGGAGCTTGTTGTGGCTGGTTTTGATAATGTTCTCCAGCTTCTTGGAGGCATCTGCTTGGTTGCGGTCCACGATGCCAGCCTCATACCCCGCATTCTCCACCGCTTGGTCATAAGCTAGCACGTCAATGCCCGTTGACATCCCCCGCCGGCGTGCTTTCGGGATGATGATTTTCTTGTGCCCTTGGTTCAGCACAGCATCGAAAACCTCCTGCTGCTCTGGGTAGGGCCTGAACTGCATGACCGCACCAGTGTCCTCAGACTTGATGTGGTAGAGGTTGTTCAACCGCCAGAACGGGTCGCGAAGCTTTGTCAGGAGTTCCTGCGCTTCGGCTTCCTCCTTGGCACGCTTTGCTGGGTTTCCGGCCATGCGCTAGTTCTTTGCTTTGAGGAAGCCGCCATTTAGTTCTGCGAGTCTGACAGTTATCCCTCTTGCTGTTAAAATTTGTTCCTCTGCTTGCCGCAACGCGTCCCTCTCAACCATGAAGTAGTGCGCGTTTCTGAGGCACCCATTCAACTCGGCTATGAGTTCTGTTCTGACATCTCTTGGTTCCACTTCGTCCATGTGCTAGAAATTGTTGATTCGGTCGGCCAACACAGCAGAGTATTGCTCCATGTGACCAAGTTGTCGGCGAAGGCGAATCTGCTCTTCATCTGGGGTGGTATGCCATTGCGGGCCTTTTGTGAAACTGTCGAGTGCTGAAATCTTGTTATCGAGTTCTACTTTTTCGGCAACTACACGTTTTTGGTATTGTTCCATGTTCTGGGTTGTTTTTGGTTATGAGATTTCACCTTTTCATATTTTTGAGAATGTGTCCAGCGGTTTCGGGTGGGTAGGTTTGCGTTGTTCGATGGGATCAAGTTTGGGTGAATTTCTGGTGATGTTCTTTTCTTACGGAGTGGTTGTGTTGAGTTCTCTGGAGGGGGGCTTCAATATATATACCTACGTAAGTCCGGCGCGATATGGGGGCTACCCCTAGGGGCAAAATCCTCACGTGGGTTCTCTGGTGAGTTTGCATGCAACTACGTGAATTGCATGCAATTACAAGCTAGCATCGCACACGCTAGAAACAATCATCTTCACTCACCTCACCATCAGGGGAGGGGGGTGGGGTAGCATCCACTGCATCCACTGCCACCACCGGCCCCTTGCTTTCGAGTTGCCTCAATTGTGCAAGGGGGGATAACACCACCTCACCCGTGTGTTCATGGTTAATCTTCAGATTATCACCATAGACCTTTGGCAAGAGCTTGGATGCTACCCATTTTGACGTGTCCACGATGAGTTTGCGTCTTTGCACCTCAGCGTTCGCAAGTTTGGGATCATCGTGCAAAGGGGCGCTAGCTTGCCTCATGAGGTCCTCAGCTAATTCAGCAGCATAGGCTTGCTTACCTGCTAGGTATGCTGCCTTTACTTCTGGGAACTCATCGCTGATCACCCATGTTGCGATGGTGGCACGTGACACCCCCATCGCTTTGGCGATCTCAGATCTTTTTGCCCCTTCGCCTGCTAAGTCTGCGAGAGTTTCCAGCATTGCTGGCGTGGGGATGATTTTTAAGCTCATGGTGCCATGATGCTAGCCGGTTTACGTGCGTGGGAACAGGATTAAGTGCTGAACAAATAGAAATCGCCTTTTGAAACCTTTTGAAACCTTTTGAGGCCATCAGCGCCCTTTGAGGCCATCAGCGCCCTTTGAGACCTTTTTGAGGCCATTGCACCCTTTTCACGTCGAAAAATTGATTTAGGGCATTAAGGGCAGTAGTGTTTTTCACTGCCCCCCAAAAATTCCATTGATAATCAATGAGTTAGGGCGGAAAGGGCATTAAGGGCAGCAAATCACGATATTTCCCTTATATGATAGGAAGAAACCCCCATAAATCCCTTTTTATCTCCCTCTTATTATCAATCCTTATTTTACTGCCCTTAATGCCCTATACTACTTAACTCATTGATTATCAATGGAATTTTTGGGGGGCAGTAGTAGGGCAGTAGGGGGCAGTAGTGTGGAAAACCAGCATTTACACGTCAAAATGCTAGCATAAGCCGATTTGAGTGCAAAAACCGCCACAAAATGGCATTTCCCACCCTCACCCCTAAATTTTCTTTTCACGTTAGCATATCGACGCAAACCCTTTGAGTGCAATAACTAGCACGCGTTTTCTGACTCAAAAACCTCACCATCAGAAAAATAAACCAAAATAAAACTGGCCAGTATGGTTTACCCGTGATAAAAGTTCCTCAGTTGGCCGCAAATGGCCACCCAACCAAGACTAAAAACCAACTAAGAAAGATGAAAAAATACGAAGTAACAAAAACTCTTGCCTCCGCAACCTCTCAAATGTGGGATGCTGGCGATATGCTTTCACGGATTGCTCTAGGGATACCCTTACCAGAAGGCTGGTCTAAGGAAGCCGCTTTGGAGCTTATCAAAGCTAGCTTTGATAAATGGCTTTCAACAGGAAAACGCAAGCAAACTTGGGAGAACCAAATGAGGCAATGCCAACTTGACCCCAAACTCTTAAAAGGGCACTCCGCGAACTAGGATAACCCCCCATTGCCTCTCACAAGTGGGGAGGCATAGGGGAGCGATTCAGCTCCTTCAAACAACCAAGACTAAAAACCAATGAAACTAATTGAAAAACGCTCCGCCATTCGTGACCTTCGCAATAACGGCAAACTCCTCCCACTATACGCCAACCTCACAGGTGAAGACGTTGTGAAGCTCGACAACGACATGGCTGATGAAATTCTAGTAAAACATGGAATCTCTGTAGTGGGGGACTTCGATGAGATAGCGAAAGAGACACCTCCCCCCGCTCCACCTTCCACCCCATCAGCTCCCCCCGCTCCTGTAGCAGTGGCGAGCAATGCACAAGCTGATGCACTTTCCGCGCTAATCGCTACCCTCACCCCGAAAAGTGACAACGAGGAACTAAATGCACTCACGAAGCGGGTTGAGACAATCGAGCAAACTAAGCCCCGCGAGCTAGTAGTGACCACCCCTAAACAAGAGAAGAAGAATATCGGCCTAGTTCACAAAGAATTTGACACACTCCTCACATCTGTCTCATGCGGCTTGCACGCTTACCTCGTTGGACCTGCCGGATCATTCAAGACAAGTGCTGGGAAGAAAGTGGCGGAGGCGTTATCTTTGAAATGCTCTGCGCTATCAGTGTGCCAGCAAACTACCGCCGTTGCACTCTTAGGATATATGAATGCCACGGGTGAATACGTCTCCACTGAATTTAGAAAACGTTACCAGTTCGGCGGAGTGTTCATCCTAGATGAGATCGATAACGGGAACTCCAATGTCATAAGCGTGCTAAACTCCGCCCTCTCCAATGATGCATGCGCTTTCCCTGATGGGATGGTGGAGATGCATGAGGATTTTCGCCTCGTTGCCACTGCCAACACTTTCGGACAAGGTGCGAACGCTCAATACGTTGGACGCTGCCAGCTTGACGCTGCTACCCTTGACCGCTTCGTATTCATCCAATGGGATTATGATTCCAAGATGGAGATGGCCATCGCGGGGAATGATAGTTGGTGCAAGCGGGTGCAATCCCTACGTGCTAGCGCGGCACGTCTCAAATCACGAATTGTCATTTCTCCCCGTGCCACTTTCAAAGGTGCCAAGTTGCTAGCGGCTGGAATGGGGCAAAGCAAGGTGGAGGACATTGCTTTATGGGGAGGCACTTCCAAGGAAGAGCGCGAGAAAATCATCGCAGGGGCTCGCTAGCTTCCCCCCGTTGCTCTTCCTGCCAATCGTGGCGGGGAGGGCATAGGGGAGAAGCTAGCGCAATTGCAAGCAACTCCACAACCAAGACTATAACCAAGACTAAAAACAAGATGGAAACCAAGATCACAAAGATGAATCGGACGGATACATTCGAGTCCCCCACTGAATTTCTCGCATATCTCGAAACTCCCCCTAATAAGAGGGCTAAGATAGAAAGCGGAGACTTTTCGACTAGTTGGTATGGCAATGTCACCACGAAGGGCGCTATTGAGTTAGCACGCACGGGGTGGGATAAAGCCCCGAAACTTTCAGAAGGTGAGAGTTTCCAGAAACTCCGCGACTACTCGCAAGGGCAAGCGGAATTAACCGTTGCCAGTGTGTCAGGTGCCTTCCTCGATATAGGTGCCTTCGTATCCGGCGAGCCAGAATGTTTTCAGGAGTTCACACAAGTTGAAACACCTAGGGGGATTGTGCTAGGGGTGAACATAGGTGCCAATTGCACGGAGACCACTAAGTCGATGACAAATAAAGGGGTCGCCACCCTCGCTATCGCGGATGAACTAGAGCGCAATGGCTTCTCTGTCTCCCTTGTCGCTTTCTGGCATACAGGGAAGGACAAAACTGGCACGATGGTTTTACCGATAAAACAGGCGGGTGAGAGGGTGGACGAAAACCAGATTGCTTTTTGGTCATGCCATCCTGCTGCCCTTCGGCACCTTGGCTTCCGGTGGCAAGACCGACTTTGTGACACGTGGCTAGCAAATACACACGGCACGTCAAACCGTGGTCGCTCGCATACCCCTAACTC